>NZ_BLJF01000001.1:4022500-4196743 GCF_009932335.1 Pseudomonas asiatica | reverse complement strand
TCTGCAAACACGAAAGTGGACGTATAGGGTGTGACGCCTGCCCGGTGCCGGAAGGTTAATTGATGGGGTTAGCGCAAGCGAAGCTCTTGATCGAAGCCCCGGTAAACGGCGGCCGTAACTATAACGGTCCTAAGGTAGCGAAATTCCTTGTCGGGTAAGTTCCGACCTGCACGAATGGCGTAACGATGGCGGCGCTGTCTCCACCCGAGACTCAGTGAAATTGAAATCGCTGTGAAGATGCAGTGTATCCGCGGCTAGACGGAAAGACCCCGTGAACCTTTACTATAGCTTTGCACTGGACTTTGAATTTGCTTGTGTAGGATAGGTGGGAGGCTTTGAAGTGGGGACGCCAGTTCTCATGGAGCCATCCTTGAAATACCACCCTGGCAACTTTGAGGTTCTAACTCAGGTCCGTTATCCGGATCGAGGACAGTGTATGGTGGGTAGTTTGACTGGGGCGGTCTCCTCCCAAAGAGTAACGGAGGAGTACGAAGGTGCGCTCAGACCGGTCGGAAATCGGTCGTAGAGTATAAAGGCAAAAGCGCGCTTGACTGCGAGACAAACACGTCGAGCAGGTACGAAAGTAGGTCTTAGTGATCCGGTGGTTCTGTATGGAAGGGCCATCGCTCAACGGATAAAAGGTACTCCGGGGATAACAGGCTGATACCGCCCAAGAGTTCATATCGACGGCGGTGTTTGGCACCTCGATGTCGGCTCATCACATCCTGGGGCTGAAGCCGGTCCCAAGGGTATGGCTGTTCGCCATTTAAAGTGGTACGCGAGCTGGGTTTAGAACGTCGTGAGACAGTTCGGTCCCTATCTGCCGTGGACGTTTGAGATTTGAGAGGGGCTGCTCCTAGTACGAGAGGACCGGAGTGGACGAACCTCTGGTGTTCCGGTTGTCACGCCAGTGGCATTGCCGGGTAGCTATGTTCGGAAGAGATAACCGCTGAAAGCATCTAAGCGGGAAACTTGCCTCAAGATGAGATCTCACTGGGATCTTGAATCCCCTAAAGGGCCGTCGAAGACTACGACGTTGATAGGTTGGGTGTGTAAGCGCTGTGAGGCGTTGAGCTAACCAATACTAATTGCCCGTGAGGCTTGACCATATAACACCCAAGCAATTTGCTAGCGCAGATTGCGGTGGTGAAGACGAAACAACCGAAAGTTCGCAACATCACAAATATCGCATATCCGAATTCGCTGGGCTGTCCATCTGGACATTCTGGCAACAGAATTTCTTGACGACCATAGAGCATTGGAACCACCTGATCCCATCCCGAACTCAGCAGTGAAACGATGCATCGCCGATGGTAGTGTGGGGTTTCCCCATGTGAGAGTAGGTCATCGTCAAGATTCATTTCGCAAAACCCCTATCTGCACATGCAGGTAGGGGTTTTGTCTTTCTGGCCAATAAGCCCAGACCTGTACAACTCTCCTCTGTGGGAGCTTCAGCCTGATGGCACTCGGCCCTATCGGGCATCCGCGTGATATCGTGCCCTCTCAGCCCCCAGCGCCAGCCAGAGACCTCCCGATGCCCAACAGCACTCACCTCCACCCCGGCTTCATGATCGTCCACGGCAACCGCCTCGACGACCTGCGCAGCCTGGTGGTGAGCTGGATGCGTCGCTATCCCTTGGCACCTCTGGAAAACGAAATCGCCCTGGTGCAAAGCAATGGCATCGCCCAATGGCTCAAACTGGCGCTTGCCGAAGACCCTCAGGACGATGACCAGGGCGGCTGTGGCATCGCCGCCGCCATCGATGTGCAACTGCCAGGCAGCTTCATGTGGCAGCTTTACCGCAGCGTGCTGGGCCGTGACGAAATTCCCGAAGTCTCCCTGCTCGACAAGGCACCGCTGACCTGGCGTCTGATGCGTCTGCTCCCGGCTTTGATCGAACGTCCCCATTTCGAGCCGTTGCGACGCTTCCTCACCGACGACAGCGACCTGCGCAAGCGTTACCAGCTCGCCGAGCGCCTGGCCGACCTGTTCGACCAGTATCAGGTCTACCGCGCCGACTGGCTCAAGGACTGGGCCGCTGGCGAGCACATCCTCAACACCGCCCGCGGTGAACGCAAGGCGCTGCCCCCGGGCAACCGCTGGCAGGCCGAGTTGTGGCGTGCATTGCTGGAGGATGTTGGTGAGCAGGGCATGGCGCAGAGCCGTGCCGGCGTACATCAACGCTTCATCGAACGGATCAACAGCCTGAAGCAGGCACCTGCCGGTCTGCCGGCCCGGGTGATCGTATTCGGTATCTCCTCGCTGCCAGCCCAGGCCCTCGAGGCACTGGCCGGCCTGGCACGCTTCAGCCAGGTGCTACTGTGCGTGCACAACCCCTGCCGCCACCACTGGGCCGATATCGTTGCCGACAAGGACCTGCTGCGCCACCAGTACAAGCGCCAGCAACGCAAGCAGGGCATGCCCTTGCAACTGGACGACCAGTCGCTACACCAACATGCCCACCCTTTGCTGGCCGCCTGGGGCAAACAAGGCCGCGACTACATCAACCTGCTCGACAGCTACGATGACCCCGGCAGTTACCAGGGCGTGTTCAGCGACGGTCGAATCGACCTGTTCAGTGAGGGCTCGCCCACCACGCTGCTCAACCAGTTGCAGGACGACATCCTCGAACTGCGTCCGCTCGCCGAAACTCGTGAGCAGTGGCATCCAGTCGACCCAGCGAAGGACCGCTCGATCCGCTTCCACATCGCCCACAGCCCGCAACGCGAAGTGGAGATCCTCCACGATCAGTTACTGGCCCGGTTCAGCGCAGACCCAACCCTGCGCCCACGTGACGTGATCGTCATGCTGCCGGCCATCGATACCTACGCGCCACATATTCGCGCCGTATTCGGCCAGTTGCAGCGCAACGATCCGCGCTACATCCCGTTCACCCTGACCGACCAGGGCCAACGTGGCCGCGAACCCTTGTTGATTGCCCTCGAACACCTGCTCAAGCTGCCGGACAGCCGCTTTGCGGTCAGCGAAGTGCTCGACCTGCTGGATGTGCCGGCAGTCCGCGCCCGTTTCGGCATACGCGAAAACGATCTGCCCACACTGCACCGCTGGATCGAGGGTGCCGGCATCCGTTGGGGCCTCAATGCCGAGCAGCGGGCCAGCCTGGGCTTGCCTGCTGGGCTGGAACAGAACAGCTGGCGGTTCGGCCTGCGCCGCATGCTGCTGGGTTATGCCGTAGGCGTGGGTGAGGCCTGTGACGGCATCGAACCCTACGATGAAATCGGTGGCCTGGATGCGGCGCTGATTGGCCCGCTGGTCGCCTTGCTCGACGCGCTCGAAGTGGCCGGCCAGGCCTTGTCCGAGCCTGCCACTGTCAGCCAGTGGGGGGAACGCCTGCATGCCTTGCTGCAAGTGTTTTTCCTGGCCGAGGGCGAGCGCGACGAGTTCCTGCTGGTGCAGTTGCAGGATCTGCGTGATAGCTGGCTCGAGGTGTGCGAGGCCGTCGGCCTGCAAGACCCATTGCCGCTGACCGTAGTGCGCGAAGCCTGGCTGTCGGGCCTCGACCAGGGCAAGTTGTCCCAGCGCTTCCTCGCCGGCTCGGTGAACTTCTGTACCCTCATGCCGATGCGCGCCATCCCGTTCCGGGTGGTCTGCCTGCTGGGCATGAACGATGGCGATTATCCCCGCGCCCAGCAGCCGCTGGACTTCGACCTGATGGCCAGCGACTACCGCCCCGGTGACCGCTCGCGCCGTGAGGATGACCGCTACCTGCTGCTCGAAGCGCTGTTGTCGGCCCGCGACCAGCTGTATGTCAGCTGGGTCGGGCGCAGTATCCGCGACAACAGCGAACGCCCGGCCTCGGTGCTCATCGGCCAGTTGCGCGATCACCTTGCAGCCGGCTGGCAGCTGGCAGGCGCGGAGCAGGGGCAGCCGGCAGAACCAGGCGAGCAACTGCTGCACGCACTGACCCAGGAGCACCCGCTGCAACCGTTCAGTTCACGCTACTTCCAGAAGGGCAGCCCGCTGTTCAGCTTTGCTCACGAATGGCAGGTGTTGCACCAGCAGGGCCAGGAGGACCAGCAGGCTGACCCCGGCCTACCGCCATACCATGACGAGGAGGCCTTGAGCCTGACCCAGCTGAATGACTTCCTGCGCCACCCGGTGCGGCATTTCTTCAGCCAGCGTCTGAAGGTGTACTTCGAAGCGCTGGAAGCACCGACCCCGGACGAGGAACCCTTCGTCCTCGATACCCTGCAACGATACGGCGCCAGTGAAAGCCTGTTGGGTGCAGCGCTGGCCGAGCCGGACAATGCCGAACAGGCCCTGCAGGCGCAAGCCCGGCGCTTGCAGGGCTGTGGCGTGCTGCCACTGGCCGGCTTTGGCGAACTGCTGCAGCGCGAGCTGATCGAGCCCCTGCCAGACCTGCTGCAACGCCACCGCCAGCTATTGCAACGCTGGCCGCAGCTGGTCGAGGGGGCATTGCCCGTGCATTTCGAGCACGGCCCACACCGCCTCGAAGGGTGGCTTGGGCGGGTATTCCAGGCAGATGACCAGAGCCTGCTCAGCATCACCACCGTACCCAACACTATCAGTGCCGGGCGTAACGCCCTCAAGTGGCACCGCCTGATCGCGCCCTGGGTCACGCACCTGGCGGCCTGCGCGGCGGGCTACCCCTATAACAGCGCGCTGGTGGCTAGCGATTTGACCCTGCTGCTTGAGCCACTGCCGCAAGCGCAGGCGGCGCAATTGCTGGGCGACCTGCTGGTAGCCCGTCAGGCGGCGATGAATGCGCCGTTGCCGGTCGCGGCCAAGACCGCGTTCGCCTGGCTGGCCCAGGACGATAGCGACAAAGCCCTGGCTGCTGCTGCCCGCGCCTACGAAGGCGACGAGCGCACCAGCTTCGGCGAGCGCAGTGAAAGCATCGCCCTGGCCCGGCAGTTCCGCGACTTTGCCGCGCTCACCGCTGATGAAACCTTCGAAGGTTGGTGCGAAGCCTTGTACCGCCCATTGTTCAACGCCCCGTGGCAGACCCTGGGCAACCCGGAGAAAGGCGCATGACCCAGGACCGTCCCCTGGCACTGAGTTTCCCCCTGCATGGCAGCCAGCTGATCGAGGCAAGCGCCGGCACGGGCAAGACCTTCACCATTTCGGCGCTGTACCTGCGCCTGATCCTCGGTCATGGTGGCGAGCAGGGCTTCGACCGCGAGCTGCTACCACCGCAGATCCTCGTGGTGACCTTCACCGACGCCGCCACCAAAGAGCTGCGCGAACGTATCCGCGCCCGCCTGGCCGAAGCTGCGCGGTTCTTCCGTGGCGAGCTGGAGGCGGCCGACCCGCTGTTGCACCAACTGCGTGACGACTATCCGGAAGAAGCCTGGCCACGCTGTGCCGGGCGCCTGGAAGTCGCCGTGCAGTGGATGGACGAGGCAGCGGTATCGACCATCCACGGCTGGTGCCAGCGCATGCTGCGCGAACATGCCTTCGACAGCGGCAGCCTGTTCACCCAGACCCTGGAAACAGACCACAGCGAACTGCTGGGTCAGGTCATGCGCGACTACTGGCGGCGCTTCTGCTACGGCATGCAAGGCGACGCGCTGGCCTGGGTGCGTGGCCACTGGGGCAGCCCCGACGCCTTGCTGCCGCGGATCCGCCCGCTGTTCGGTCGCGTGCGCGTCCGGCACGATGGACCCGAGCCGGCGGCACTGATCCAGGCATCGCTGCAGCAGCGTGGCGAGCAGTTGGCCCGGCTCAAGGCGCCTTGGGCGCAATGGGCCGAGGAGTTGCGCCAGATCTGCCGTGATGCACTGGCCGCCAAACAGGTCGATGGCCGCAAGATGCAGGCCCGTTACTTCGAGCCCTGGTTCGACAAACTCTGCGCCTGGGCCGCAGACGAACAACTGGTGGAACTTGACCTGGGCACCGGCTTTACCCGCCTGACCCCAGCGGGCATGGCCGAAGCCTGGAAGGGCGAGCCACCCGAGCACCCGGCCCTCAATGCCATGCAGAGCTTGCAGCAACAGTTGCAGGCCCTGGACAGCCCGGATGCCCCATTGCTCGAGCATGCCGCCAACTGGGTATCGGCACGCTTCGAAGTGGAGAAGCGTCGGCGTGCGGAAATGGGGTTCGACGACATGCTCCTGCGCCTGCAGCAAGCCCTGGCCAGCGAGGCTGGCGAGCGCTTGGCCGGCTTGATCCGCGAACAGTTTCCGGTGGCGTTGATCGATGAGTTCCAGGACACCGACCCGGTGCAGTACGGCATCTTCGAGCGCATCTACCAGATCAGCGAAAACCGCGCCGAAACCGGCCTGTTCATGATCGGCGACCCCAAGCAGGCGATCTATGCCTTCCGTGGCGCCGACATCTACACCTACCTTGCTGCCCGCCGTGCCACCAGTGGTCGCCTGCACAGCCTGGACACCAACTACCGCTCCAGCGAGGCCATGGTCGCGGCGGTCAACCAGGTGTTCCTGCAGGCCGAGGCGCGTGAGGCAGGGCGTGGCGCATTCCTGTTCCGCGAGGCTGATGACAACCCGCTGCCGTTCATCGAGGTCCGCGCCAAAGGCCGTGGCGAACAGCTGTTGATCGACGGTGAAGCCTGCGCAGCCCTGCAATGCTGGCATCTGGAAAGCGAAGAGCCGGTCTCCGGCAGCGTTTACCGGCAGCAGCTGGCAGCCAGTTGCGCCAGCCATATCGTCGCCTTGCTCAATGGCGGCCAGCAAGGCACGGCTGGCTTCCAGAATGCCGAGGGCGAACTACGCCCGTGCCTGCCATCGGACATCGCCATCCTGGTGCGCGATGGCCATGAAGCGCAGATGGTCCGCGCCGAGCTTGCCGCGCGCGAGGTGCGTAGTGTGTACCTGTCCGACAAGGACTCGGTATTCGCCGCCCAGGAAGCCCACGACCTGTTGGCCTGGCTAAAGGCCTGTGCCGAACCCGACTCTGAGCGCCTGCTCAAGGCCGCCCTGGCCAGCCTTACCCTCGACCTGTCGCTGGCTGCGCTGGACCGCCTGAACCAGGACGAGCGGGTCTGGGAAGACTGGGTCATGCGTTTTCGCCGTTACCGCGACACCTGGCAGCGCCAGGGCGTGCTGCCGATGCTGCGGCACCTGCTGCATGACTTCCAGCTGCCGCGCACGCTGATCCGCCGCAGCGATGGCGAGCGGGTGCTGACCAACCTGCTGCACCTGGCCGAGCTGCTGCAACAGGCCGCCGGCGAACTGGACGGCGAACAGGCGCTGATCCGCCACCTGGCCGAGCACCTGGCCAGTTCCGGCCAAGCTGGTGAAGAGCAGATCCTGCGCCTGGAGAGTGACGAGCAGTTGGTGAAAGTGGTGACCATCCACAAATCCAAGGGCCTGGAATACCCCTTGGTCTACCTGCCGTTCATCTGCACCAGCAAACCGGTGGACGGCAGCCGCCTGCCGTTGGCCTGGCATGATAGCCAGGGCAACGCCCATCTCACTCTCACACCAGACCAGGAACAGATCGACCGCGCCGACGACGAGCGCCTGGCCGAAGACCTGCGCCTGCTCTATGTGGCCCTGACCCGTGCCCAGCATGCCTGCTGGCTGGGTGTCGCCGACCTCAAGCGGGGCAACCAGAAGAGCTCGCAACTGCACCGCTCGGCGTTCGGCTACCTGCTGGGAGGCGGCCTCGCCCTGCCGGGCCCGCAACAACTGACAGACTGGTTGCAGGCCTTGGCTGCAACTTGCCCGCACATCAGCTGCCCGGGCCTACCGTCGGCAGATGAGCAGGTATATCGCATGCCGCACGCCGAGCATGAGCTGCTGCCTGCCCGCAAGCCGCGCCGCGCGGCGGGGGCCGAGCATTGGTGGATTGCCTCGTACAGTGCCCTGCGCGTCGGCGACCAGACCCTCGGTGCCGACAGCTCCCAGGCCCAGCAGTTACTGGATGATGAAGTGGTCGATACCCAGGTGCTGCGCGAGGTCCCGGCCGACAGTGGCGATATTCACCGCTTCCCGCGCGGGCCCAACCCCGGCACCTTCCTGCATGGCTTGCTGGAATGGGTTGGCCGCGAGGGCTTCAGCCAGGTCAGCGGCAATGCACGGCTGATCGAGCGAACCGTTGGCCAGCGCTGCAACCGTCGCGACTGGACCGGCTGGATCCCCACCCTGACGCACTGGCTGCAGCGCCTGCTGGGCGAAGCGCTGCCGTTGCCGGGCAACCACCTCGGTGTGACGCTCGGGCAGCTGCGCCACTACCAGATCGAAATGGAGTTCTGGTTCGCCAGCCACCAGGTCGATGCCGAACAACTCGACCGCCTGGTGGCACGCCACACCCACCCCGGCCTGGCCCGCCCGGCGGCGCAGCCGACTGTGCTCAATGGCATGTTCAAAGGTTTCATCGACCTGGCTTTCGAGCTGGACGGGCGTTACTACGTGACTGACTACAAGTCCAACTGGCTGGGCCCGGACATTCAGGCCTACGATGCCCCGGCCATGGAAAAGGCCATCCTCGAACATCGCTACGACCTGCAGTACGTGCTGTACCTGCTGGCCCTGCATCGGCAGTTGCGCGCCCGCCTGCCTGACTACGACTACGACCGCCATGTCGGCGGCGCCCTGTTCATCTTCCTGCGAGGTGCCAGCAGCAGCGGCCACGGCGTTTACCACGCCAAGCCACCGCGTGAGCTGATCGAAAGCCTCGATGCGCTGTTCCGTGGTGAGCACCCGCCCGTGCAGCAGGACCTGTTTGCCGGAGCCGTGATATGAGCCGAAGCCTAGTCGACCTGTTGCCCACCCCGCTGCACGCCGAGCACCTGCTTGCATTGGCGCCACAGCATGACAGCGGTGACCTGTTGCAACTGCTCGACCGCTGGGTAGAGCGCGGCTGGCTGCGTGCCCTGGACCGAGCGTTCGTATCATTCCTGGAGGAGCTAGCCCCCGGTAGTGACCCACTGCTGTTGCTGGCCGCCGCCCTGGCCAGCCACCAACTGGGCCACGGCCATGTCTGCCTCGACCTGCAGCAGACCCTGGCCGAGCCCGATTTCGCCCTGTCCTTGCCGCCTGAAGGCGACGCCTTGACCGGCCCCTTGCTGCTGCCTTCGCAGTTGCTCGCCGACCTCGACCTGCACGCCTGGCGCCAGCGCATTGCCGCCAGTCCGCTAGTGGCCGCCGGCGATACTTCGGGGCAGCAAGCGCGGCCTTTGGTGCTCAGCGGAGAGCGCCTGTACTTGCGCCGTTACTGGAGTTACGAGCGGCGCATCGACCATACACTTCGCCAGCGCCTGACCCAGTCCGAAGCGCCCCCGGCCGACTTGCGTGGCCGCCTGGCGCAGCTGTTTGACGGTGGTACGCCGGCTGGCCAGGTGGACTGGCAGAAGCTCGCCTGCGCCCTTGCCACCCGCGCAGGCTTCAGCATCATCACCGGCGGCCCCGGCACGGGCAAGACCACTACCGTGGTACGCCTTTTGGCCTTGCTGCAGGCGCCGGCGGTGGAGCAGGGCAGGCCATTGCGCATTCGCCTGGCCGCGCCGACCGGCAAGGCGGCTGCGCGCCTGACCGAATCCATTGGCCAGCAGGTCGAGCGCCTGCAGGTCAGCGCCCAGGTGCGCGGGCAGATCCCCACCGAGGTCAGCACCGTGCACCGCCTGCTCGGCAGCCGCCCCGGTTCGCGGCACTTCCGCCACCATGCCGGCAACCCGCTGCCGTTGGACGTGCTGGTGGTCGACGAAGCGTCGATGATCGACCTGGAAATGATGGCCAACCTGCTCGATGCCCTGCCGCCACGGGCACGCCTGGTACTGCTGGGCGACAAGGACCAGCTGGCCTCCGTCGAGGCCGGTGCGGTACTGGGTGACCTGTGCCGGGATGCCGAGGAGGGGTGTTACTCGCCAGAGACCGAGGCATGGCTGGAGCAGACCGGTGGCGAATCGCTGGCGGGCATCGGCCTCAAGGCCGGCGATGAGCAACGTAATCCGCTTGCCCAGCAAGTGGTGATGCTGCGCTTCTCGCGGCGTTTTGGCGAAGGTAGCGGCATTGGCCAACTGGCCCGGCTGGTCAATCGCCAGGACTCCCACGCGGCCCGCAACCTGCTGGCCACGCCGCCGCCCGATGTGCATAGCCTGGCCCTGAAGCACGAACAGGACCGCGCCTTCGACCGCCTGCTGCTCGACGGCCTGAACCGCGGCAGCGACGGCCCGCAGGGTTATCGCAGCTACCTGCGTACCCTTGGCCGTTTCCGCCCGGCACTCGATACCGCCGTTGATGACCCCGCGTGGGAGCAATGGGCGGGCAAGGTGCTGCACAGCTTCGAAGACTTCCAGTTGCTGTGTGCGGTACGCCGCGGCGCCTGGGGTGTCGAAGGCCTCAACGAGCGGGTGGCGCGGGTACTGCACAATGCCGGGCTGATCGACAGCCAGCAGCCCTGGTACGAAGGGCGGCCGGTGCTGGTCACCCGCAATGACTACGGCCTGGGCCTGATGAACGGTGACATCGGCATCGCCCTGCGTCTGCCGGATGAGCGCGGCGAACCCTTGCTGCGCGTGGCCTTCCCGCGTAACGACGGCAGTGGGGGCGTGCGCTTCGTCCTGCCCAGCCGGCTGAACGAAGTGGAAACGGTATTCGCCATGACCGTGCACAAGTCCCAAGGCTCAGAGTTCAGCCACACCGCGCTGGTGCTGCCGGATGCGCTCAACCCGGTGCTGACCAAGGAACTGGTATACACCGGCATCACCCGCGCCAAGCATTGCTTCAGCCTGGTCGAGCCTCGTCAGGGTATTTTCGAAGAGGCGGTGGCGCGCAAGGTGCGGCGTATTTCCGGGTTGATGCTGGAGCAGGTGTAGGACCGATAAGGCCCTATCGCCGGCAAGCTCCCACAGGTGCAGCGCAGTTTTCAAGGGCTGTGGAGTCCTTGTGGGAGCTGGCTTGCCGGCGATGGGGCCATCAATCCCCATGCACAAAGCTGCTCGTACCTACATTGATGCGGCCATGTGCTATCGTTGCGCCGATATCGGAAAGGACCTTAAGAGATTTCCCACATGAACGTGGCCGCAAGGCGAGTGACGAGATGTGTGCTTTCGCTATTGCTGGCCGCCCTGTTCCTTTCCGCAGGTCCGGCCCAGGCAGACCCCGCCATGACTGCCGCCCAGGCGCAGCAACGTGCCAAGGCGGTCACCCAGGTGGTGTTGGGCATCTTCAGCTACGCCCGCTGGCCCGTCGAACCTTCGCCCTTGCGCCTGTGCCTGGTCGGCCCGACCGAATACGCCGATGACCTGATCAAAGGCCATGTGCAGGAGTCTGGCCGACCGCTGCAGGTGCGGCGGCTGCTGGCAGACGATAGCCAGGTCGCCCAGGCCTGCGACGCCATCTACATTGGCAAACTCGACCAGGGCCAGCGCGACCGGCTGTTCGAGCGCGTCAGTGGCCACCCGGTGCTGAGCATCAGCGAGGCAGACGACCCGTGCACGGTCGGTAGCCTGTTCTGCTTGCGGGTCAGCGACCAACAGGTAGCCTTTGAAGTCAACCTGGACTCGGTGGCACGCTCCGGCGTGCACATTCATCCCAGCGTGCTGCAATTGTCGCGGCGCCGGGCGGTGCAACCATGAAACCAACCCGCAAGCGCGGCGTGCGCCCGACCCTGCGCTCGGTGCTGGGCCGTGGCCACCTCAGCGTCGCCTTGCTCGCCGTGGGCCTGGCCGGCATATCCCTGACCCTGCTGGGCGTGCTCGCCTTGCGTGTCTACGCCAACGACAACCTGCACCTGATCGCCCGCTCGATCAGCTACACCGTGGAAGCGGCGGTGGTGTTTGACGACAGCGCTGCGGCCAATGAGTCGCTGGCGCTGATTGCCAGTACCGAGGAAGTGGCCGAAGCCAGGGTCTTCAACAACGAAGGCGAGCAGCTGGCGCATTGGCAGCGCAGCGATACCGGCGTGCTCGCGCGGCTGGAGGCGCAGGTGGCCACCGCCTTGCTGGATGAGCCGATCAACCTGCCGATCACGCACCAGCAACAGCAGGTCGGGCGCATCGAGCTGGTTGGCCAGGGGAGAAGCCTGTTGCTGTTCCTGTTCAGCGGGTTGGCCGGCATTCTGTTCTGCACGGTGCTCAGCGCCCTGGCTGCCCAGTACCTGTCGCGGCGTCTGCTAAGCGATATCGTCCGCCCGCTGCGCGGCCTGGCCAGTGTCGCCCACGCTGCCCGCCGCGAGCGCCGTTTCGACCGGCGCGTGCCGGAAGCGCCGATTGCCGAGCTCCACGAACTGGGCAATGACTTCAATGCCCTGCTGGATGAGCTGGAGGTATGGCACAGCCACCTGCAGAACGAAAACCAGACCCTGGCGCACCAGGCCAGCCACGACAGCCTGACCGGCCTGCCCAACCGCACCTTCTTCGAGGGGCGCCTGAGCCGCAGCGTGCGCAATGCCGAACGGCAGCAGGATCACCTGGCGCTGCTGTTCCTCGACAGTGACCACTTCAAGCAGATCAACGACACCCTCGGCCATGCGGTCGGCGACGAAGTGCTGATAAGCGTGGCCGACCGCGTTCGCGCCCAGCTGCGCGAGCACGACCTGGTAGCGCGCCTGGGTGGCGATGAGTTCGCCGTGCTGCTGACGCCTTTGCATTCGCGCCAGGACGCCGAGCACATTGCCGAGAAGATCGTTGCCAGCATGAAGTTGCCGGTGCAGCTGGACAGCGGTCGCAGTATCGCCACCTCGTTGAGTGTCGGTATTGCCTATTACCCGGATGACGGCGCCGACCCCGCCAGTCTTCTGAATGCCGCCGATGCGGCGATGTACCAGGCCAAGCGCAAACGCCGTGGCCATTGGCAAGTGGCGCAGACGGAACGGTCCGCCAGCGAAATCAAGAACAGGAGTTGAACCCGTGATACAGGCTTTGCGTTTCCCCCTTTGGGTCTTGTTGCTCGCCGTGCTGGGGCTGACCGGCTGCCAGAGCGCTCCGCCCAAAGGCCTGACCGCCGAGCAGATTGCCGTGCTCAAGCGTGAAGGCTTTACCCCGACCGACGAAGGCTGGGCCTACGATTTGTCCGGCAAGGTGCTGTTCGGCAGCGACCTGGACAGCCTCAACAGCCAGAGCCAGGCGATTGTCGAACGCATTGGCAAGGCACTGCTCGGCGTTGGCATCCAAGGTGTGCGGGTGGATGGGCATGCCGACTCGTCCGGCAAGGTGGCGTATAACCAGCAGCTGTCCGAGCGCCGCGCACAGAGCGTTGCCAAGGCGCTGGTCGGGGTAGGCATGCCGGCGCAGAACATCCAGTCCCGCGGGCTGGGCAGCAGCCAGCCGGTGGCGAACAACCGCACCAGCGCCGGGCGCACCGAGAACCGGCGGGTGTCCATTGTGGTGGCTTCCTACTGACCACAGCCTCCCAGGCCAGCATATCCGCGTGTAGGGGCGGGCTTGCCCGCGAAGCAGGCAACGCGTTGCCTGGCACCGGCTGCGCCGGTGTTCGCCGGCAAGCCGGCTCCCACAGGTACAGCACCTGTCTTGAATCCAGCACAGTACCTGTGGGAGCGGGCAAGCCCGCGAAGCAGGCGACTCGGTGTCTGGCACCGGCTGTTCCGGTGATCGCCGGCAAGCCGGCTCCCACAGTTACAGCACCTGTCTTGAATCCAGCACAGTGCCTGTGGGAGCGGGCAAGCCCGCGAAGCAGGCGACTCGGTGTCTGGCACCGGCTGCGCCGGTGATCGCCGGCAAGCCGGCTCCCACAGTTACAGCACCTGTCTTGAATCCAGCACAGTGCCTGTGGGAGCGGGCAAGCCCGCGAAGCAGGCGACTCGGTGACTGGCACCGGCTGCGCCGGTGTTCGCCGGCAAGCCGGCTCCCACAGGTACAGCGCCTGTCTTGAATCCAGCACAGTGCCTGTGGGAGCGGGCAAGCCCGCGAAGCAGGCGACTCGGTGACTGGCACCGGCTGCGCCGGTGTTCGCCGGCAAGCCGGCTCCCACAGGTACAGCACCTGTCTTGAATCCAGCACAGTGCCTGTGGGAGCGGGCAAGCCCGCGAAGCAGGCGACTCGGTGACTGGCACCGGCTGCGCCGGTGTTCGCCGGCAAGCCGGCTCCCACAGGTACAGCACCTGTCTTGAATCCAGCACAGTGCCTGTGGGAGCGGGCAAGCCCGCGAAGCAGGCGACTCGGTGACTGGCACCGGCTGCGCCGGTGTTCGCGGGCACGCCCGCTCCTACAGGTCCTGCGCATGCCTTGAATCCGGCGCAGACCTTGTGGGAGCTGGCTTGCCGGCTATGGGCTACGCAGCAGCCCCTCATTCCTGAGCAAAGCGCATCTCCCGTGTCTCCCCCATCAACAACGGTGCATTCGCCTCGGTCACCCCTCGGATGTAATCCCACAGCAGGGTAATCCGCTTCAACTTCCTCAAATCCTCCCGGCAATACATCCAGAACTGCCGCGTCACCTCGATCTCCTCCGGCAGCACCGTCACCAACCGCGGGTCCTGTGCGGCGAGGAAGCACGGCAGAATTGCCAACCCACGTCCTTGCAAAGCTGCCGTGTACTGGGCAATCACGCTGGTACTGCGCAAATGCGCGCTGGCGCTGGGGATCAGGTTGGCCAGGTACAGCAGCTCCGAACTGAACGCCAGGTCGTCCACGTAGCTGATGAACGGGTGCCTGGCCAGGTCCGCGATCTGGTTGATCGGTGCATGGCTGTCCAGGTAGCCCTGGGTCGCGTAAAGCCGCAAGCGGTAGTCGCACAGCTTGCAGCACACATAAGGCCCATGCTCCGGCCGCTCCAGGGCGATGACGATGTCCGCCTCGCGCTTGGACAGGCTGATGAAGTGCGGCAGCGGCAGGATGTCCACCGAAATCGCCGGGTAGGCATCGACGAAGTGGCTTAGCTGCGGGGTGACGAAGAAGCTGCCGAAGCCTTCGGTGCAGCCCATGCGCACATGCCCCGACAACGCCACGCCCGACCCGGATACCTGCTCGCAGGCCATGTGCAGCGTGCTCTCGATCGACTCGGCATAGCCCAGCAAGCGCTGGCCCTCGGCGGTGAGGACAAAGCCGTTGGTCCGGGATTTCTCGAACAGCAAGGTGCCCAGCGCCCCCTCCAGCGAGGTGATGCGCCGCGACACAGTGGTGTAGTCCACGCTCAGGCGCTTGGCGGCGCTGCTGGCCTTGCGCGTACGCGCCACTTCAAGGAAGAACTTCAGGTCGTCCCAGTTGAGCGCGCTCAGGGATGTAAGGTCTTTTTGCATGATGATCCGGTTTTTTTGTGCGTTCTTGTTGGATGTTTGCACATCTATACTCGAAACAAGCCTCAGGACGCCACCTCGCGTTTGCACGGCGCTGGCGATCTCGTCCCGACAATAATTCCAAGGAGAACGCAGATGAACGCACCGCAATCCCCTAACCAGACCAAAATCGAGCAGGTCAAGCTGCTGATCGACGGCCAATGGGTCGAGTCCACGACCACCGAATGGCGCGACATCGTCAACCCGGCCACCCAAGAGGTGCTGGCGCGCGTACCGTTCGCCACCGTCGAAGAAGTCGACGCAGCCGTGGCCGCTGCCCACCGTGCCTTCCAGACCTGGCGTAACACGCCGATCGGCGCGCGCATGCGCATCATGCTCAAGCTGCAGGCGCTGATCCGCGAAAACACCAAACGCATCGCCCAAGTCCTCAGTGCCGAGCAGGGCAAGACCCTGGCCGACGCCGAAGGCGATATCTTCCGCGGCCTGGAAGTGGTCGAGCACGCCGCCTCCATCGGCACCCTGCAGATGGGCGAATTCGCCGAGAACGTTGCCGGCGGCGTCGATACCTACACCCTGCGCCAGCCGATCGGCGTATGCGCTGGCATCACCCCGTTCAACTTCCCGGCGATGATCCCGCTGTGGATGTTCCCCATGGCCATCGTCTGCGGCAACACCTTCGTGCTCAAGCCGTCCGAGCAGGACCCGCTGTCGACCATGCTGCTGGTCGAACTGGCGCTGGAAGCCGGCATACCGGCTGGCGTGCTCAACGTGGTGCACGGCGGCAAGCAAGTGGTGGATGCCATTTGCACCCACCAGGACATCAAGGCGATTTCCTTCGTCGGCTCCACCGAAGTGGGCACCCACGTGTACAACCTGGGCAGCCAGCACGGCAAGCGCGTGCAATCGATGATGGGCGCCAAGAACCACGCGGTGGTGCTGCCTGATGCCAACCGCACGCAAACCGTCAACGCGCTGGTCGGTGCCGCCTTCGGCGCAGCGGGCCAGCGCTGCATGGCCACCTCGGTGGCTGTGTTGGTGGGCAAGGCCCGTGAATGGCTGCCGGATATCAAGGAAGCGGCCAGCAAGCTCAAGGTCAATGCCGGCTGCGAGCCAGGCACCGATGTCGGCCCGGTGGTCTCCAAACGCGCCAAGGAGCGTGTGCTGGGCCTGATCGAAAGCGGCATCAAGGAAGGCGCCAAGCTGGAACTCGACGGCCGTGACGTCACGGTACCGGGCTACGAGCAAGGCAACTTCATTGGCCCGACCCTGTTCTCGGGCGTGAAGACCGACATGCAGGTCTACACCCAGGAAATCTTCGGCCCGGTGCTGGTGACCCTGGAGGTCGACACCCTCGACGAGGCCATCGCCCTGGTCAACGCCAACCCGTTCGGTAACGGTACCGGCCTGTTCACCCAGAGCGGCGCGGCAGCGCGTAAGTTCCAGAGCGAAATCGACATCGGCCAGGTCGGTATCAACATCCCGATCCCGGTACCGGTACCGTTCTTCAGCTTCACCGGCTCGCGTGGCTCCAAGCTCGGCGACCTCGGCCCGTACGGCAAGCAAGTGGTGCAGTTCTACACTCAGACCAAGACCGTCACCGCCCGCTGGTTCGATGACGACAGTGTCAACGATGGTGTGAACACCACCATCAGCCTGCGCTAAGGAGAGAGTCATGCGTATCGCATTCATTGGCCTGGGCAACATGGGCGCACCCATGGCCCGCAACCTGATCAAGGCCGGGCACCAACTGAACCTGTTCGACCTGAACAAGGCTGTGCTGGCCGAGCTGGCAGAACTGGGCGGGCAGGTCAGCCCGTCGCCCAAGGACGCGGCGGCCAACAGCGAGCTGGTGATCACCATGCTGCCGGCTGCTGCCCATGTGCGCAGCGTGTACCTGAACGAAGACGGTGTGCTGGCGGGCATTCGCCCCGGCACGCCGACCGTGGATTGCAGCACCATCGACCCGCAGACGGCGCGTGATGTGTCCAAGGCCGCAGCGGCCAAGGGCGTGGACATGGGCGATGCACCGGTGTCCGGTGGCACCGGCGGCGCGGCGGCAGGCACCCTGACCTTCATGGTCGGTGCCAGCACCGAGCTGTTTGCCACCCTCAAGCCGGTACTGGAGCAGATGGGCCGCAACATCGTGCACTGCGGTGAAGTCGGCACCGGGCAGATCGCCAAGATCTGCAACAACCTGCTGCTGGGTATCTCGATGATCGGCGTGTCCGAGGCCATGGCCCTGGGCAACGCGCTGGGCATCGACACCAAGGTGCTGGCCGGCATCATCAACAGTTCGACCGGGCGTTGCTGGAGCTCGGACACCTACAACCCGTGGCCGGGCATCATCGAAACCGCGCCGGCATCGCGTGGCTATACCGGTGGCTTTGGCGCCGAGCTGATGCTCAAGGACCTGGGGCTGGCCACCGAGGCTGCACGCCAGGCGCATCAACCGGTGATCCTGGGGGCCGTGGCCCAGCAGCTGTACCAGGCCATGAGCCTGCGCGGCGAGGGTGGCAAGGACTTCTCGGCGATCGTCGAGGGTTACCGCAAGAAGGATTGACGAGCGAGGACTTTATCGCGGGCCGGGCGGCCTTCCCTCTGTAACTGCGCACCAGAGGGGAGGGGCCCGTACTGCGATGTTTTTTGAGCATTATTTAGGCAAGGGGGGTAAGTAATACATGAAAATTCCCAAACCAAAAAATGCGATAGTCAATATCAAAAGCGAGGAGCCTATGAAGATTAGGAGGGTCTTGATTTTTGAAGGTAGATTATTTATTTCCTTGATGTCAATGAGGTTTTTTCGTGCATAGATTTTAGGAATGAGCAGTATGAATGATATATTCGTTAGTCGAAAGAATTTTCCCATCAAGCCAGCATGTAGCCAGAGTTTTTTTTCGCCGGTTATTGCGTTGCAATTTAATAAAAATCCTTCAATGTAATCAATTTTGCGATGAGCGATATATATTGTTAATGCCAGGTTCAAGAAAAGTAAAGTTGTGACTGTCATGCTGTAGACTAAAAAAATCCAGTGCATGATTGTCATTTTGCGACTGCCTCGTATAGAAGTTCCCCAGCCCAGGCGCCTGCTTCATTCCCAAATTTTCCGCCTGCCATTCCCCCCACTGTACCGCCGAATATCCCACAAGCGAGTGCTCCGGTTCCACCTGTCGCTACGCCAAACACCACGCTGCAAGCAGCACCAAGAATAAGCTTGCCACTGGCTGCCCCAGCAGTAGTACCCAACAAGCCCAAGGTTAATGAACTAATCTCGACATAATGCGCCTTTTTGCATTCCTCCTCGCGTCCGAGCGTACAGGCTTTATGTATCTCCAGGCCCGTGGCAGCGACGTCTAATGCAATCCCTACATACGTTCCTTTCTTGATCAAATTAGCAGCCGTCGCCACGCCTGAGACTTTGTTGGCATATCCTGCAATCTCGCCGGTATGCAAATAACTCTTTGTGGATATCCCCAGCGTCCTTTTGATCGAGCCTTTGTTCCTTATCCCGGAACCATAAGCCGCCAGCTTGTTCAGCTGCTCATCCAACTTCATGAACAAGACGGCACGCTTTGCATAGAACTGATCGCGAGCCGCCATGGCCCCTGACCCGAGATGCTGTTGATGCAGCTTCTCGATATCCATCAAGGTGGCCTCGATAGCTTTCAGGTGCTTGCTCCACCCTTCACTGACTACACCAGCGCCCACAGATGCATGCGCGATGAGGCTCTTCAAGGTCTCGAAATTGTCCAGGAAAAAGTTATCCACACCTTGGCCGTTGCGCATCAGCCCCATGTGCGCAATCGTCGCCTGTCTCATCATCCAGGCTTCCTGGCTGGTGCAGGAAGCCGTGGTGGGATCGCCGATGATGATAAGTTCACCGCTACGGACCACAGTATTGGCGATGTGCGAATTCAGCACGTCAAACTTTTCCAGGGAATGACCGGTCAGCGCCAGGTCGGATTTCAGCCTATGATAGTTTTGCAGCTTGAGATTGAGAAACGCCCGGGCTTCAGACATAGCCTTGTCCTCACGCGTATTTCTTGTTGCCGATCCGGTCCCAGCCGCCGGCGATATTGCCGCCACCGGCACCATCAATGCGCCGCTGCTGGGTATAGGTGGTCTTGATCCGGCCGTAGTTGAGCTGCACTACTTCAAGCGGTACGCCGGTGTCCACGCTCTGCGAATACTCGGCGATGATCACTTCCTCGAGGATGATTTCGTAGTACTTGAGTTTGTCACCACCCGCGCGGCAGAGTGCCAGTTTCACTTCCTTGAGGTGCTGCCCGGTGCAACTGGCCTCCATCAGTTTGCAACTGGCACTGTCGAGGTATTTGGTGAAAGTGAAGTTGGTGACAGAGGTACGGCCGGAAGTGGCTCCGCCAGTAGAACTTGCAGTGGCAGATGTGCTTTGGCTGACGCCGAAATCGTAGCCAAGCACTTCAATCCATTTGCTGTATTGCTTGTCCAGTGCTTCGCCTGGAATGTTGTCGATCTGAATGTAGGCGTCGAAAGCCACGTTTTCTTCTCCCTGGCAATTGAATCAATTGGGTATTGCTGCCCGGTGACCCGGATGATGTGCAGAGCCTAGGCCTGCGATGAGTCGGGGGCAATACTTCAGGGGATGAAGAGGTGCAGTTCAGAAATGGACTACAAATGAAGGGGGGAAGCTGAATTCATATGTCAAAAAATGTAACTGTTATCCTTGCAATAGGGTGATGTTTATTAAACTTCTGGTTGCCTTATTCATCATGTTGAATTGCGAGCAGAGTCATGTGGGAGTTTTCACTCATCCCACATGACCCAAACCAAGGTCCGCTTATGAATCAAGCAAAGACAAAGTACTTGCGCACGGTCTCGACCACTTCCCAGGTGCCTTTCATCCCCGGTTCGATCACGAACACATCACCCGCTTTCAGGTGCTTCGGCTCTTCGCCTTCCGGGGTGATGATGCAGTAGCCATCAAGGAAGTGGCAGAACTCCCACTTCTCGTAGTTGACCTCGAACTTGCCCGGGGTGCAGATCCAGGTGCCCATGATCTTGCTGCCGTCGGCCGACAGGTAGGCGTTGAGGTTGACGGTGTGCGGATCGCCGCCGATGCGCTTCCACTTGGTGGCGTCCACGACCGGCGTCGGGCAGGTTTCGCGCAGGACGGTGATGAAATCGGACATGGCACAACTCCTGGTGACTGGCTGAATGACTCGTCACCATAGGGCCATCGGCCGAGCCGCAGTTGCCTGGGCTCGACGTCCAGCTGTCTGGTCGCGCTATGCCAGGCGGTTGACCTCGACGGTGATGTGTGCCAGTTCTTCGTGTACGCCCAGGGACTGGCGCACGCTGTCGGCGCTGAGTTCGGCCCGGGCGGCCAGGCCGAGAATGCAGGCGTACTGGTCTTTGCCCACGCGCCACACGTGCAGGTCGGTGATGCTGGCCGGCACCGGCAGCTGCGCGACCACCTCGCGGATTTCCTCCACTACCGGCGCGTCCATCTCCGCATCCAGCAGCACTCGCCCGGTATCGCGCAGTAGCCCGCGGGCCCACAGCGCCACCAGCAGCGCACCGACCAGGCCCATGACCGGGTCGAGCCAGCCGGCGCCCCAGTACTTGCCGGCCAGCAGGGCGACGATAGCCAGCACCGAGGTCGCGGCGTCGGCCATCACGTGCAGGTAGGCCGAGCGCAGGTTCAGGTCGTGGTGATGGTGGCCATGGTCATGGTGATGGTCGTGGCCATGGTGGTGATGATCGTGATGGTGATGGTCGTCACGCAGCAGCCAGGCGCAGATCAGGTTTACGGCCAGGCCCACGGCGGCGATGAAGATCGCCTCGTCATAGTGGATCGGCCCCGGTGCCAGCAGGCGCTCCACCGACTGGAATGCCATCAGCCCGGCCACGCCCAGCAACAGCAGGGCGCTGGAGTAGCCGCCGAGAATCTCGATCTTCCAGGTGCCGAAGGCAAAGCGCCGGTCGCCGGCATAACGCCGCGCGGCGGCATAGGCCAGCAGCGACAGGCCCAGGGCCAGGGCGTGGGAGCTCATGTGCCAGCCGTCGGCTAGCAACGCCATGGAATTGAAGAACCAGCCCCCGGTAATTTCCGCCACCATCATTACCGCGGTCAGCCACACGGCCAGGCGCGTCTTGCGCTCGGCGCTCAGGTTGCTGGTATGGAACTGGTGGCTGTGCTGCCAGCGGTCTGAGGTTTGTGTTGCCATGGTTTATCATGCTCCCGGAACGTCGAGAAATATACTATACCCCAGTATACCTAGCATGGTGTGAAACCCAATGGCACATACCCTGAAGAGCAAGAAGCAGCTGCTGACCCGGGTGCGCAAGATCAAAGGCCAGGCCGCCGCCCTGGAGACAGCGCTGGAGCAGGACAAGGACTGCCTGGCGATACTGCAGCAGATCGCCGCCGTGCGCGGTGCGGTGAACGGGCTGATGGCCGAAGTGATGGAAGGGCATATCCGCGAACACCTGGTGGCGGAAGGGCTGAGTGCCGAGGAGCGGCAGGACGAGGCGGACAAGGTGGCGACGTTGCTGCGGTCGTACCTCAAGTAGCAGACCGGCCAAGCTATGGCGATACGGATACTCCTGGGGGGTATAGGTGCCCGATGGTACTTGCTGATTTCTTACGTGTCAGAAGGCATGTGCTTACTTTGCCATCCGATCAGTCCGCTTAGTGCTCGCCTTTAGTTTTCTAGTGCCTGTGAGATCGAGCGCCGCGCGGGCGGCGCTCGATCTTACGGGTACTAGAAAGTTCAAGGCGAACACGTTCTACGCCCACCAATACCGCACAAAGTGGAAGAACACCGGCGCGGCAAAGCACACCGAATCCATGCGGTCGAGCATGCCGCCGTGGCCTTCGATCATGTGCCCCCAGTCCTTCACCCCACGGTCGCGCTTGATCGCCGACATCACCAGCCCGCCGAAGAAGCCCATGGCGTTCACCGCCAACGCCATCAGCGCGGCCTGCCAGAAGGTGAACGGGGTGATCCAGCACAGCAGGGCGCCGATCAGGGTGGCCAGTGCCACGCCGCCGGCCAGGCCTTCGACGGTCTTGGATGGCGACAGGTTGGGCGCTACCTTGTGCTTGCCGAACAGCTTGCCGCACACGTACTGCAGCACGTCGCTGATCTGCACCACAAGGATCAGCCAGGCAATCAGCAACAGGTTGCGGCCCTCGTAACCCGGGATGTCCAGGGTCATCAATGCCGGCACCGACGACACGCAGTACACCGCGATCATCAGCCCCCACTGCACCTTCGAGGCGCGCTCGAGAAAGCGCGTGGTGTCGCCGCCGAAGCTGGCCAGGATCGGCAGCAACAGGAACAGGTACACCGGGATGAAGATACTGAACAACCCGTACCAGTCCATGGCGATCAGCACGTACTGCACCGGCAGTGCCACATAGAACGCAGCCACCAGTGCCGGGTAGTCGCTGCGCCGGGTCGGGGTGAGCGTCATGAACTCGCGCAAAGCATAGAACGACACGCCGTAGAACAGCACGATCACGCCGTACTTGCCGAACAGGAAGGCGATGCCGATCACCAGCACCATCACCCACCAGGCGTTGATGCGGGCGTTGAGGTTGTCGATCACCGCGTGCGGTGCCGGGCCGGCGCGCCATTTGAGCAGGCGGCCGATCACGCTGGCGAGCAGCAGCAGGGCGCCGATGCCGGCAAACAGGGAAAGGGTATTGTCGTCCATCTCAGGCATCCTTGGGGGCCAGGTTCAGCAGGGCCTGGCTGGCCCGCTCGAGAAAGGCTTGCTTGCTTTCATCCGCCTGCAGGTGCAGCGGCTCGCCAAAGCTCAATGTGCACAACAACGGCAACGGCAGGGCGCGCCCCTTGGGCATCACCCGGTTGAGATTGGCGATCCACACCGGCACCAGTTCGACTCCAGGGTTGGCTGCTGCCAAGTGATACAACCCGCTCCTGAACGGCATCAGCGGCTCGTCGCCGAGATTGCGGGTGCCCTCCGGAAAGAAGATCAGCGAGTCGCCCTGGGCCACTGCTTCGAGGATCGGCTGCAACGGGCTGCCCTGGCCGGGGCTGTGTTGCCGGTTGATCAGCACACCGTTGAAGACCTTGCGGATAAGAAAATCGCGAATGCCCGGCTTGGCCCAGTAATCGGCACCGGCTACCGGACGGGTACGCTTGCGCAGCGGCTGCGGCAGCGAGGCCCACAGCAGTACGAAATCACCATGGCTGCTGTGGTTGGCGAAATACAGGCGCTGCACCGGCAGCGGCGTGCAGCCCAGCCACAGGGCGCGGGCGCCGGTGATCAGGCGGGCGGCGGAAGTGATGAGGTAGGCGGTCAGGTTGGCGAGCATGGATCGGTAGTCATCCCTTCAAAGGCAGTGTCAGCAGGGTAGCCAAGGCCAGCGACAGCTGCAGGCCCAGGTACACTGCCTGGCGGCGTAACAGGGTCAGCGCGGCCCGGCTACGGGCAGGCCATGCTCGGGTGTCGGCGGCCTGCGGTTTGAGTTTCAGCTCGAACAGTGCGTGGTCCAGGGCCTGGGTGTCCGCCGCCAGGTCGCGGCTGGCGGCGAGGTGGGCGAACAATTGGGCATCGATGGCCACACGGATGGCCCAGTACTTGTGCAGCACGCCTAGTACCAGCAGCGCAATGCACAGCAGGCTGGCCAGCGGTTGCAACTGGGCTCCCAGCAAGGGCGCCAGGCCGTAGGCCAGGGCCAGCAGGGTGAGGCCGTCCGACAGGCGTTCCAGTTGTTTGCCACAGCCCAGCAGGCTGGCCACCACGTACAGCGTCATGGTTGTGTCCCTAGCCGTTGCAAGGCTTGGCGATGTGCGCTGTGCAGGACCACGCCGGGGCGGGCCTTGCGGATCAGCGCCTCGGCCTGGCGAGCATCACTGCAGCGGCCCGTGAGTACCAGCCAGGCTGCCACGGCGCTGGCGCTGCGCGAATAGCCCAGGGCGCAGCAGACCAGCACCGGGCCTTGCGAGCGCAGGCGTTCGATGGTGACGGCGGCTTGGTGCAGCAATGGGCTTTCCGGGGCGATCAGGTCCAGGGTAGGAAAACATGCGTAGCCAACGGCGGACGCGACCTGTGTAGGAGCGCTGTCCTGAACATGGCACGGTAGCTCTGCGCACAAATCGACTACCGCAGCGAACTGCGCGTCACACCCAGGAATCCGCCCAAGGTAGACGCCATCACACACTTCATCCGCCTGCGTGTGCCGCCATGTCCACAACCGCGAGTTGACCCACGCCCCAATCAGGTAGGGTGCCAGCAGCCAGCTGGCTGCATTCGACAAGCGCCCATCGGCGCCTTTCTGGAACCCGCCCGCACCGAGCACGCCATAGTTCAGCGCCACCAAAGCCAGCGACACGGCCGGCCAGGTCAACCACAGCCAGGCGCCGCCCAACGCAACGGCAGGCACTGCGCACAGCAGCCCACCCACTGTATAGAACAACGCCAACCGCCAACACTTGGCATCCCGCGCAAGGCGCACCTGCTGCCAGGGCAGTTGCCCTTGATGTGGCCACAACCAGACGCAGACGAACCCCGCCAATGCCCCTGTCGGCACGTCGATGAAATGGTGCTGCCAGGTGGTCAGTACCGAGACCCCGATCAGTGCCATCCAGCCATGCATCAGCCAACGCCAGGGCTGGCGCTGCACGTGCCGGGCAAACATCGTCCAGATGATCACCAGCAGGGCAATATGCAGCGAAGGCGCCTGGTTGAACGGCTTGTCGAAGCCCATCAGCACATCGAACATCCAGCCGAACACCCCGCCCAGTTCCGGCCGCTCGAAGGTGAAGCGCAGCGGCCAGAGCAGGAAGCAGCTGACGCTGATCAGCTGCGCGGTTAGCAGCGCCAGCGCGTGCCGGTCCATTTCCTGGCGCGTGCGTGGCAGCAGGAAGGACAAACCGTAGAGCAGGTCGATCGACCAGTACGGGATGATCGTCCACGGCCACAACGGCATGCGGCTTTCCCAGCCGAACACCAGGCTGCCGACATCACTGCGCCCGGCGGTATGGTTGTTCGCCAGCCCGTAACTAAGAAAAAACAGCGGCCCCAGCAAAAGAAGCCAGAACACGCCTCGGCGGATCAGCCGGGGCTCGCGTGATGGGCTCATTCAGCGCACCCGTTGTGCCAGGCTGACGCTGAAAATGCCCCATTCATCGATGCGTTGGGCCAGCTTGCGGAACCCCGCCGCTTCTACCAACTGGTCCATTTCGGCCTGGCTGCGGCGACGCATGACCCAGGCCTCCCCGCCGCGGTGGCTGGTGAGGGCGCGGGCGATCATTTCCAGTTGCGGGTGCCACGGCTGGCCGGTGTAGACCAAATAGCTGCCATCTTCCAGCGCATCGGCCAGGCCGGCCAGCGAGTTACCTACCAACTGGTTGCTGGCGAACAGTTCGTACAGGCCGGAGACCACGGCCAGGGTCGGTGGTTGTTCCAGGGTCGCCAGGCTCTGGCGGTCGAAGGCATCGCCCTGGACGAAGCGGGCGATGTCGGTCAGGCCTTTTTCTGCAATCAGTGCGCTGCCTTGCTGCACGTTCAGTTCGCTGTAGTCACGCAGCAGGATCGAATCCGGCAGTTGTTCGAGCTCCTGCAGGGCCTCGAGAATGTAGCGGCCATGGCCGGCGGCGATATCGACGATGTGCACCGGCCGCTGCTGGTCGCGCAGGCGGACGATGGCCAGGCGCAGCAGTTCCTCTACGTGCAGCTTGCGCTGGCGGATGCCGCGCCAGCCGATGGCGTCGAGGTAGTTCTGGTCGATCAGGCGACCGAGCTTGCCTTTGCCGGTCGGCTGGTTGCGGTACACGTAGTCCAGGGTACTGCCCGAATCGAAACCGGTATCGAAACCCAGCTTCACACCTTCGGACAGCCCCTTGCCCAGCCGCAGCCCGGCACGGGTAGCACGCCAGTAAAGGTCGCGGGGCGAGTTGCGCGGCAGCGGTGCGGCCAGGCTTTCGGCCTCGGCGCAGCTGGCGCCGGTCTTGTCGGCATCGAGCAGTGATGGCAGGGCGGCGGGGCTGGCGAAGCAATGTTCGACAAACCGCTCGATGCGCCGCAAGGCATGGGCCCTGTCACGCTCGCCAAGGGTGTCGTGGAAAAAACCTGGCAGGATGTGCATTTCCTTGCGCGCACTGCCCAGGCGTTCGAAGAAGCGTTCCTGCGGTTGGCGTTCGACCACGAAGTCGGCACCGGACACCAGCAGTTGGGTTGGCAACTGAATGGCCTGGGCATCCGCCACCACCCGGTCGGCGGCTTCGTACAGGCCCAGCAGCATGGTTACCGAAATCGGCCGGCTGATCAGCGGGTCGGCCACGTACGACATGACCCGTTCGGGGTCGTGGGTGAGCAGGCGGGGCTTGACGTAGCTGTTTACGAAGAAGTTTCCGCGCAAGGCTTTCAGCAGTTTCAGGCCGGTGCGGGCGAACGGCACATACAGTTTGACCTTGAACGCTGGCGAGGCCAGCACCAGGCAGCGCACCTTGGGCGCGTAGTCGTGGGCCCAGGTGGCGACGAGCACGGCCCCTACGCTCTGCGCCAGCACCACCAGGTCCTGTTCGGCGATGCCATGGCTGGCCTGGATGTGCTCGATGAAGGTCTGCACATCGCGCACGCTGGTGGCGAAGCCCGGGCTGTCGCCACGCGCGCCCGGCGAATGGCCGTGGCCGCGGGCATCCCAGGCGAAGAAATCGTAGCCCGGCATGTCCAGCTCGTCGGCCAGGTGTGCCATGCGCCCGCCGTGTTCGTGGCCGCGATGGAACATCACCACGGCCCGGCGTGGCTGGTGTTGGTTACGCGTGGCAGGCCAGTGACGGTAATACAGCTCGACGCCGTCATGGGTGGAGAAGTGCAGCGCTTGCGCTTGGCGCATGGTCGACATCCTTTTGCGACGGCAGTGGGCTCAGCGGGTTTCGGCCAGCCCCTGGCGAACCCGGTTGTAGAGGGTATAGAGCGAGAGTGCGAGGATGACCAGCAACAAGCCGTTGAGCCAGGTGCCATTCAGCAGGCCTAGGGCGACACCGGTACCCAGCACACCGAAGGCAAAGGCCCGGTCGCTCTTGCCCATTGGGCCATCGTAGCGCCGTGAAGCACCGGCCAGTGGGCCCATGACACCGGCGTATTCGCTGAAGGTGGCGCTGAGCACCACGAGCACGACCAAGGTTGGCGATACACCGGCCAGCAGGGCGAAGGGCAGGTACAGCGCGGCATCGGCGATCACGTCGCACAGTTCGTTGAGGTAGGCACCGAGGGTGGATTGCTGGCCGAACTCACGGGCGAGCATGCCGTCGACGGCGTTCAGTGCCATGCGCAGCAGCATCCAGACTGGCACCAGAATGAACAGCCAGGTGAGATGGGGCAGGGCAGCCAGCAGCAGGCCCAGCAGGATCGACAGCAGGGCGGCGGCGACAGTGACCTGGTTGGCGGTGACACCGCGGTCGTGGAGGCGCTGGACAGCAGGGCGGAGCATGGCCTGGAAGCGCGGTTTGAGCTGGTAGATCGATGCCACTGGAAAGTCCTTTTCGGTGGTGCGATGGGAGGATTGTGTGCGAGCGGCTAAAAAAATGCACTTACTGTGCACGCTCCTACATCGATCGCGTTGGCTTCAAGTCATGCGCAGTACATGCAACATACTGATCGGGTCAGCGGGTGAGGGTGGTTACCAACCCTCCGGCATACCCCGGCAATGCCGCAAAATCGCGTGCACACACCAGCAACCGGCGATTGGCCCATGGTTCCGTCAGCGCCACCCAGTGCAACGGCAACACCCCTTGCCAACGCTTCACCGCAGCCAGCGGCACCACCCCCACCCCGGCCCCGCCCGCAACCATGCGGATCACGCCATCGAACCCTTCGGCACGCACCCGAACCCGCATGCGCCGCCCCTCGCGCAGCGCCTGCTCTTCCAGGTACAACGCCAGTGCACTGCCGGCACCCAGGCCGACATAGCCATGGGCCAGGCTATCGATAAAGCTCGGCGCTACCTCGCTGGCCAGTGGATGGCGCTGCGGCGTTACAAGCACCAGTGGGTCTTCGCGAAACGGCCGGGTCTGCAGGTGCTCGCTGGGGGCGGCGGTCGAAACTATGCCCAGGTCCGCCATGCCCTGGGTAATCGACTGCACGATGCGCAGGCTCGGCAACTCCTGCACATCCACGCTGACGCCTGGGTTTTCAGCCAGGTAGCCGGCCAGCAGCTCCGGCAGGTACTCCGTGAGTGCAGCCGTGTTGCACAGCAGGCGCACCTGGCCCTGCTGCCCTTGAACGTACTGGCCCAGGTCGAACTGCAGGCGCTCGACCTGCTGCGATATCAGCCGGGCATGCTGCAGCAGTGCCTGGCCGGCCAGAGTTGCTTGCACGCCACGGCGGTTGCGTTCCAGCAAAGGGATGCCCAGCGAAGCCTCCATGGCGCGGATCCGCGCACTGGCTGCTGCCAGCGAAAGATGGCTGCGGCTGGCACCGGCGGTGATGTTGCCGCACTCCAGGGTGTGCTGGAACAGCCTGAGGTCGATCAGATCGAAATGCATGTGGCTCTGTCCTGGCAAGAGTCTGGCTGAGTATATGGCAGATTTTCAGCCCGGCTGGCGCACGCCATTATCGGCCTATGAATACCTTGCTCGCTTTCTACCAGAACATTGGCCCAGCGCTGTCGCTGCTGGTGGTACTGACTTTCCTGCTGGCCGGCGCGGTGAAGGGCTTGATCGGCCTCGGCCTGCCGACAATCGCCATGGGCCTGCTGGGCCTGGCTATGTCACCGGCGCAGGCTGCGGCATTGCTGATTGTGCCTTCGACCCTCACCAACCTCTGGCAGCTGGCCAGTGGGGGGCACCTGCGGAGGTTGCTGGCACGCCTGTGGCCGATGCTGGCGATGATCTTCGTCGGTACCTTGCTGGGCAGCGCCTGGCTGGGGATCAACAGCGGCCCTTGGGCCGCACATGCACTGGGCGCGGCCTTGATGGTGTATGCGCTGTACGGGCTGGTCGGTCCGGGTCTGCGCCTGGCACCGGGGCGGGAGCCTTGGCTGGCGCCGCTTTGCGGGCTGGTCACGGGCGTGGTCACGGCGGCGACCGGGGTGTTCGTGATACCGGCTGTGCCCTACCTGCAGAGCCTGGGTTTGAATCGGGATCAGATGGTCCAGGCCCTGGGCCTGTCGTTCACGGTTTCGACCCTGGCCCTGGCCGTTGGCCTGGCCGGGCAGCATGTCCTGGGTGGCCAGGCGCTGGGTGCTTCGCTGCTGATGCTGGCGCCGGCCTTAGTCGGCATGCTGGCCGGCCAGTGGCTGCGTCAGCGCATCAGTACGCCGCTGTTCAAACGGTGCTTCTTCATCGGCCTGGCCGCGCTCGGCGGCCATTTGCTGATCAGCGGTTAGCGCTTGATGCGCTGAGCATGTCGATCATCTGGATGTCGAAATCGCGTTCCAGGTAGTCCATGCGTTTTTCGAAGAACGCGGTCATGTGCGGCAGTGCCGAATGCACATCCAGCGCTGCCTTGTCGGCCCAGACCTCGAAGAACACGAACAGGCTCGGGTCCTGCTTGTCGCGCAGCATGTGGTACTCGATGCAGCCCGGCTCCTGGCGGCTTGGCTCGACGTAAGCGCGGAACAGCGTTTCGAACGCTTCAGCCATTTCCGGGCGGGTCTTGGCTTTGAGGATGAAGGCGTACTGCTCACTCATGGGTCGCTACTCGGTGATGGGAGGTGATGCGATTCTAAGGCAATAATGCATTATTGATTCGTGACTTCAGGTCAATTGTATTTTGCCGCTGCATTACTGTATCCCGCGCCCGCGAGCCCCTAACCTGCCGGCCTGAATTTTTTCCGCGAGGCCCGCATGAAGAAGATCCTTTTGCTCAACGGTGGTAAACAGTTCGCCCACTCCGACGGCCGTCTGAACACGACCTTGCACGAAGCGGCCATCGCTCACCTGGACCGGGCCGGTTTCGATGTACGCCAGACCTTCATCGACGGTGGCTATGATGCCCAGGAAGAGGTGGAGAAGTTCCTCTGGGCCGATGTGGTCATCTACCAGATGCCCGGCTGGTGGATGGGTGCGCCATGGACCGTTAAAAAGTACATCGACGAGGTGTTCACCGCCGGCCACGGTAGCTTGTATGCCAACGACGGCCGTACCCGTGCGGACCACTCGCAGAAGTACGGCAGTGGTGGCCTGGTGCACGGCAAGCAGTACATGCTTTCGCTGACCTGGAATGCACCGCAGCAGGCATTCGACGACCCTAGCGATTTCTTCGAGGGCAAGGGGGTGGATGCGGTGTACTTCCCATTCCACAAGGCCAACCAGTTCCTCGGCATGACCGGGTTGCCGACTTTCCTGGCGGTGGATGTGATGAAGCGGCCTGATGTGCCGGCTGCTTTGGCAGCCTATGAGGCGCATCTGGACAAGGTGTTTGGCAAGGCACAGTAAGGTTTTTCTGTGCTGGACTTGGCCTAGACAAGCGGCTATCTATTCCGGCAGAGACCAACCGCAGGCGCAGATGTGAAAACCCGATCCGAAGAGCTCCAGGTATTCGTCACCGTCATCGACTGCGGCTCGATTTCCGCTGCTGCCGAGCAGATGGGCCAGACCCCGTCTGCCGTCAGCCGTACCCTGTCGCGCCTTGAAGGCAAGCTGGGTACCACGCTGGTCAACCGCACCACCCGGCGCATGGACCTGACCGAGGAGGGCCGCTTCTTCCTCGAGCGCGCGCGGTTGATCCTGGAACAGATGGACGAGATGGAAGAGCGACTGTCGATGAACCGCCAGACCCCTACCGGGCGCCTGCGCATCAACGCCGCCGCGCCGTTCATGCTGCATGCCATCCTGCCGTGGATCGGCGAGTTCCGCCGCCAATACCCTGGTATCGAACTGGAACTCAATACCGACGACTTGATCATCGACCTGCTGGAGCAAAGCACCGATGTGGCGATCCGCATCGGTGAACTGGCCGACTCCAGCCTGCACGCACGCAGCCTGGGATGCAGCCCGGTACAGGTGCTGGCCAGCCCGGCCTACCTCGAGCAACACGGCACGCCGCAGCGGGTCGAGGACCTGGCCAACCACTGCCTGCTCGGCTTCAGCCAGCCCGAATCGCTCAACCATTGGCCACTGCGCCATGCCCAGGGGGACCGCTGGAGCATTCGCCCGTCGCTGATCGCCTCCAGCGGCGAGACCTTGCGCCAATTGGCGCTGGCCGGCGAGGGCATCGTCAGCCTGTCGCACTTCATGACCCACGAGGACATTCGCGCCGGGCGCCTGCAAGTGCTGCTGAGCGAAGCCAACAACGGCTATCGCCAGCCGATCCATGCGGTGTACTACCGCAACACCCAGCTGGCGCTGCGTATCCAGTGCTTCCTCGATTTCATCCAGCGCAAGTTGGCGATGTACGCCAGCTGAGTTGCCTGAACGCGACAGATCCTGTCCACAGGCGGCGAACTTTCCTGCGATTGATTGCACAGTCGAAGCGCTTCGGCCTTACTGACTGCTCAACAAAAACAACACCAAGGAAGTGTCATGCGTATTGCTCCGTTCCAGTACCTGGCTCTCGCAGCCGCGATCCTGAGCTGTTCCTCGGTTCATGCCGCCAACCTTGAGGGCGGCGCGGTGGCCGCGCCCGATCAATATGGTGCACAGGTGGCCGCCGACATCCTCAAGAAAGGCGGCAACGCGGTGGATGCGGCAGTGGCCACGGCTTTCACCCTGGCGGTGACTTATCCCGAGGCCGGCAACATCGGTGGTGGCGGGTTCATGACCCTGTTCGTCGACGGCAAACCTTACTTCCTCGACTACCGCGAAGTCGCGCCCCAGGCCGCCACGCGCAACATGTACCTGGACGAAAAGGGTGAGGTCATCGAAAACCTCAGCCTGGTCGGGGCACGTGCTGCTGGCGTTCCGGGCACGGTGATGGGTTTGTGGGAGGCGCATCAGAAGTTCGGCAAGCTGCCCTGGAGCGAACTGCTGACCCCGGCCATCGGCTATGCGAAAAACGGCTTCAAGGTTGCGGCCAAGCAGTACCAGTACCGCAACGACGCCCAGGGCATGTTCAAGACCGCGACCAATTTCAACGACTACTTCGGCAACATGAAGGTCGGCGAGCTGTTCAAGCAACCGGAAATGGCCCAGACCCTGGAGCGCATCGCCGACAAGGGCGTGAGCGAGTTCTACCAGGGCAAGACTGCAGACCTGCTGGTGGCGCAGATGCAGTCCGACAAGGGCCTGATCACCAAACAGGACCTCAAGGACTACAAAGCCGTATGGCGTGAGCCGATGGCCGTGAGCTGGCGTGGCAACGTGGTGTATACCGCACCACCGCCTAGCTCCGGTGGTGTCGCCCTGGCCCAGCTGCTGGGTATCAAGGAAAACCGCGCGGCGGACTTCAAGGGTGTGGCGCACAACTCGGCGCAGTACATTCACCTGTTGGCCGAGATCGAGAAGCGCGTGTTCGCCGACCGCGCCGACTACCTTGGCGACCCGGCCTTCACCAAAGTGCCGGTGGATCAGCTGGTGGCCAAGGACTACCTGGCCAAGCGCGCCGCGCAGGTCAACCCGAAGGCCATTTCCGATACCGACAAGGTCAAGCCGGGCCTGGAACCGCACCAGACCACGCACTTCTCGATCGTCGACAAGCAGGGCAATGCGGTCAGCAACACCTACACCCTCAACCTCGACTACGGCAGTGGTGTGGTGGTGAAAGGCGCCGGCTTCCTGCTCAACGACGAGATGGACGATTTCAGCGCCAAGCCGGGGGCGGCGAACGCCTTTGGTGTAATAGGTGGCGATGCCAATGCTATCGCCCCGGGCAAGCGCATGCTGTCGTCCATGAGCCCCAGCCTGATGACCCGCGATGGCAAGGTCGAGCTGGTCATCGGCACTCCGGGTGGCTCGCGGATCTTCACCTCGATCTTCCAGGTGATGAACAACCTGTACGACTACGACATGCCGCTGGACAAGGCGGTGGCGGCGCAGCGCGTGCACCATCAGTTGCTGCCCAAGGACACCATCTACTTCGACAGCTATGCGCCGCTGACCGGGCCGGTGGCTGATGAACTGAAGAAGATGGGCTATGTGCTGGAGGACCAGGGCTGGGAGATGGGGGATATCCAGGCGATCCGGGTTGATGGGACGAAGCTGGAGACCGCTTCGGATCCGCGTGGGCGTGGGGTGGGGATGATCGTCAAGTAAGCGGTCGTCAGTGCCGGCCCTATCGCCGGCAAGCCAGCTCCCACAGGTACGGCGCAGCCCCGAGGCTTGTGCTATTCCTGTGGGAGCCTGGCTTGCCGGCGATGGGCCGCAAAGCGGCCCCCGGGGTCTTCAGGTCAGACGCGGAACTGGCTGACCAACGTCTGCAACTGCCCACCCAACCGCGCCAACTCCACGCTGGACGCCGCCGTCTCGTCACTGGCAGCCGCCGTCTGCTCCGACACATCGCGCACATTCAGGATGCTGCGGCTGATCTCCTCCGCCACCGCACTCTGCTGCTCCGCCGCCGCGGCAATCTGCTGGTTCATCGACTGGATGCTCGACACCGTGCTGGTGATGCTCTCCAGCGAAGCCCCGGCCTTGCGCGCCAGCTCGACGCTGCTGTCGGTCAGGGTACGGCTGCCGTGCATGGCCGTAGCCACTTGCTGGGTCCCATGCTGCAGGCTGGCGATCAGTTCTTCGATCTCTTCGGTGGATTTCTGTGTGCGCTGGGCCAGGCCGCGCACTTCATCGGCGACCACGGCAAAACCACGGCCGGCCTCGCCGGCACGCGCCGCCTCGATCGCTGCGTTCAGCGCCAGCAGGTTGGTCTGTTCGGCCACCGACTTGATCACGTCCATCACGCTGCCGATCTTCTGGCTTTCCTGCTGCAGCAAGTTCATGGCTTCGGTGGAGCGGTGCATGTCCTCGGCCAGGCGTTCGATCTGGCCAATTGCTTCGCCCACCACGCGGTCGCCGGCACGGGCTTCGTCATCTGCACCGGTGGCGGCATGCGAGGCCTGTTCGGCATTGCGCGCCACTTCCTGAACGGTAGCGGCCATTTCGTGCATGGCGGTGGCCACTTGGTCGGTCTCGACCTTCTGGCTGTTGGCGCCGGCGCTGGTCTGCTCGGTCACCGCCGACAGTTCCTCGGCAGCGCTGGCGATCTGGGTGACGCCGTCGCGGATGCCGCTGATCAGCTCGCGCAAGGTGGTGCCCATGCGGGCGATGCCTTGTTGCAGCACGCCCAGTTCGTCGCGGCGGGTGACGCGCAGATGCTGGGTGAGGTCGCCGCTGGCGATCTTTTCCACTGCCACCATGGTGTCGCGCAGCGGGCGGGTGATCTGCCGGGTGATCAGCACTGCCGCCAGCACGCCGACCAGCAGCGCCAGCAGCGTGGCGATGGCCTGCAGGCTGCGGGCCTGGGTACTTTCCATGTCGCGGCGCTGCAGCTGGATCTGGTACAGAGCGTCGCTGCGCTTGACGATGTCGGCACCCTGAACGGTCATCTCGGCGCGCGCAGTGGTGATGTTGGCGACCGCATCGCGGAATTGACGCACGGCTTCACGGTAGGCCAGCACCGAGCCTTCGAACTGTCGCAGGCGCGTGTCTTCGGCCGGCAGCTGGCGCTTGAGGTTGTCGATTTCGGCCAGGGCGGTGTCCAGCTGGCGCAGGGCTGCCTGCTCGTTGGCAGCGCTGTTTTCGGCAATGTAGCCGCGTACGTCGATGCGCACCTGCAGCAGTTGCTGGCGGGCCTTGCTGATCAGCTGGTACTGGGCCAGGCGCACGCTGTCGGCTTCGGGGCGCGCCATGACTTCCTGGCTGAGGGCGTCCATGGCCTGGTCGGCACGGCTGGCCGAGCCGTCCATGGCCGTGCGCGCGGTGCGGGTGGCATCGTAGCCCTGGCGCATCTTGTTCAGCGACACCTTGTAGGCGCTGATGGTCTCGCCCAGTTCACCCAGCAGCTTGATGTTTTCCGGGCTCTTGAAGGTGCTGGCCAGGTAGGCCTGTTGCTTGCTGAAGGCGTCAAGCTTGGTCTGGGTGTTGGCGGCGGCAGCATCGTCACCGTTGGCGATCATGTACTGCAGGCGCGCAATGCGCAGGTCGGTCAGGTCCTTGTTGAGCTGGCCGATATCGCCCATCCAGTTGCTGCGGTCAATCAGGCTGCCCAGGCTGGTCCAGCCGGTCAGGGCCAGCAGGCCGGTGAGGATCAGTACTAGGCCGAAGCCCAGGCCGAGTTTGAGGTTGACGCTGATGTTGGCGAACCAGCTGTTCATGCACGCTCTCCAGAAGTTGTTTTCGCTCGCTTGATCTTCGATCGCCAGGCGTTGTTGTTCTGGATGCCCGCTGATTCGTGCAGGGGTTATCGGCAGTGATGGAGGAAGCTGAAACGCTTTTTCAGCAGATTTGTAACTGGCTTGATTGGGGCTGCCTTGCAGCCCTTCGCGGTGGATGGCACCGGCTTTGCCGGTGTTCGCGGCTAAAGCCGCTCCTACAGGGATCGCGTCGGTTTTGGAAGCTATTCAAAGGTTGCGCGCGCTGAAGGTATCGCAGCGGTTCACCTCACCCTCGGCAAACCCGGTCTTGAACCAGCGCACCCGTTGCGCTGAGGTGCCGTGGGTGAACGAGTCTGGTACCACGCGCCCGCGGCCTTGCTGCTGCAGGCGGTCATCGCCGATGGCATTGGCCGCGTTCAGGGCCTCTTCGACGTCGCCCGGCTCCAGCCAGTTCAGGCGCTTCTGCGCCTGGTAGGCCCATACACCGGCCAGGCAGTCGGCCTGCAGTTCCTGACGCACCAGCAGGCCATTGTCGCCTTCCATGCGCTGGCCGCTGCGGCGCGCGGCATCGACCTTGGCCGACACGCCCAGCAGGGTCTGCACGTGATGGCCGATTTCGTGGGCGATCACGTAGGCCTGGGCAAAGTCGCCGGCGGCGGCGAAGCGGGTTTCCATTTCGCGGAAGAACGACATGTCCAGGTAGACCCGTTGGTCTGCCGGGCAGTAGAACGGCCCCACCGCCGCCGAGGCAAAGCCACAGGCCGAATTGACCTGGCCGCTGAACAGCACCAGCTTGGGGTCGCGGTACTGCTTGCCGCCCTCGGCGAACAGGGCTTTCCAGGTGTCTTCGGTATCGCCCAGGATCGAGGCGACGAACTCGGCCTGCTGGTCGTTGGCCGGCGGCGCCTTGCCGCCCGCGCTGCTCGGTGCCTGCTGTTGTTGTTGCTCCATCTGGCCGGCGAGCTGGCCAAGAATCTGCAACGGGTCCTGGCCGGTGAGCCAGCCGATGCCGACAATCAGCAGCACCGCACCAAGCCCCAGCCCCTTGCCGCCGCCGAAACGCATGCCGCCGCCACCACCTTCGCCTCGGGCATCGACCACATTGTCGCTGCGTCGACCTTTTCGCCAATCCATGAATACTCTCCGGAGCGTGAAACAAGAAGACAAAGATTAGTCCACGACAGCGGCGAGTGTCAGGCCAAGGTGCTTATGCATAACCAAATGGTTATGTTTGATGTTGCTGATTTCAATATTCATTGCGCGCTACCTGCCTGAAACTGCATGTGGGAGCGGGCTTGCCCGCGACAGGGTTTCAAATAATCCCCCCGCGCATTTCCATAATTCCAAGAGAGGAAACCGGCATGCCCGCCCAGGACAACAGCCGCTTCGTGATCCGTGATCGCAACTGGCACCCGAAAGCTCTTACGCCTGACTACAAGACGTCCATTGCCCGTTCGCCACGCCAGGCACTGGTCAGCATCCCGCAGTCGATCAGCGAAACTACCGGCCCGGACTTTTCCCACCTGGGCTTCGGCGCCCATGACCATGACCTGCTGCTGAACTTCAACAACGGCGGCTTGCCGATCGGCGAGCGCATCATCGTTGCCGGCCGTGTCGTCGACCAGTACGGCAAGCCTGTGCCGAACACCCTGGTGGAAATGTGGCAAGCCAACGCCGGCGGCCGCTACCGTCACAAGAACGACCGCTACCTGGCGCCGCTGGACCCGAACTTCGGTGGCGTCGGCCGCTGCCTGACCGACCGTGATGGCTACTACAGCTTCCGCACCATCAAGCCGGGCCCGTACCCATGGCGCAACGGCCCGAACGACTGGCGCCCGGCGCACATCCACTTCGCCATCAGCGGCCCGTCGATCGCCACCAAGCTGATTACCCAGCTGTACTTCGAGGGTGACCCGCTGATCCCGATGTGCCCGATCGTCAAGTCGATCGCCAACCCGCAAGCCGTGCAGCAGTTGATCGCCAAGCTCGACATGAGCAACGCCAACCCGATGGACTGCCTGGCCTACCGCTTCGACATCGTGCTGCGCGGCCAGCGCAAGACCCACTTCGAAAACTGCTGAGGACCCCGCCATGCCAATCGAACTGCTGCCGGAAACCCCTTCGCAGACCGCCGGCCCCTACGTACACATCGGCCTGGCCCTGGAAGCGGCCGGCAACCCGACCCGCGACCAGGAAATCTGGAACCGCCTGGCCAAGCCGGACGCGCCGGGCGAGCACATCCTGCTGATCGGCCAGGTGTATGACGGTAACGGCCACCTGGTGCGCGATTCGTTCCTGGAAGTGTGGCAAGCCGATGCCAACGGCGAGTACCAGGATGCCTACAACCTGGAAAACGCCTTCAACAGCTTTGGCCGCACTGCCACCACCTTCGATGCAGGTGAATGGACCCTGCACACGGTCAAGCCGGGTGTGGTGAACAACGCTGCGGGCGTGCCGATGGCGCCGCACATCAACATCAGCCTGTTTGCCCGGGGGATCAACATCCACCTGCACACGCGGCTGTATTTCGATGACGAGGCCGAGGCCAATGCCAAGTGCCCGGTGCTCAACCTGATCGAGCAGCCGCAGCGGCGCGAGACCCTGGTGGCCAAGCGTTGCGAGGTGGACGGGAAGACGGCATATCGCTTCGATATCCGTATTCAGGGGGAAGGGGAGACGGTGTTCTTCGACTTCTGAGTTGGACCTCGGGGGCCGCTTTGCGGCCCATCGCGACACAAGGCCGCTCCTACAGGGAATCGCGTTCCTCCTGTAGGAGCGGCCTTGTGTCGCGATGGGCTGCAAAGCAGCCCCGGCGATCCGAAGGTCAGCGCCGAACCAGCAAAACCCCACTCTCCATATGGTGGGTATACGGGAACTGGTCAAACAACGCACACCGCTCGATGCGGTGAGTGTCCTGCAGCTGGGCAATGTTCGCCGCCAGCGTCTCCGGGTTGCACGAGATGTACAGGATCCGCTCGAAACGCCGGGTCAGCTCGCAGGTATCCGGGTCCATCCCCGCCCGCGGCGGGTCGACGAACACCGTACCGAACTCGTAGCTCTTAAGGTCGATGCCTTCCAGCCGGCGGAACGGCCGCACCTCATTCAGCGCCTGGGTCAGCTCTTCTGCCGACAGGCGCACCAGCCGCACGTTATCTACAGCGTTCTCGTCGAGGTTGCTCAGCGCGGCATTGACCGAGGTCTTGCTGATTTCCGTGGCCAGCACCTGGCGCACGCGGGTGGCCAGCGGCAGGGTGAAGTTGCCGTTGCCGCAGTAAAGCTCCAGAAGGTCGTCCTTGCGTTCGCCCATGGCCTCGAAGGCCCAGCTCAGCATCTTCTGGTTCACCGCGCCGTTGGGCTGGGTGAACGCGCCTTCCGGCTGGCGGTAGCTGAACACACGGCCAGCGACTTCGAGTTTTTCCACCGCGTAGTCTCGGCCGATGACCAGGCGTTTGCCCTTGGAGCGGCCGATAATGCTGACGCCCAGGTCTTCGGCCAGCTGCCGTGCGGCCGTTTCCCACGCCTCGTCCAGCGGGCGGTGGTAGCACAGGGTGACCATGGCATCGCCAGCCAGGGTGGTGAGGAACTCCACCTGGAACAGGCGGTTGCCCAGCTCCTCGCTGGCCTGCCAGGCCGCCTTCAGGCGCGGCATCAGTGCATTGATGCGCTGGCTGGCGATAGGGAAGTCCTCGATCAGGATCGCCTTGTGCTTCTCGCCCGGGGCGAACATGGCGTAGTGGCGCTGGCCATCCTCGCGCCACAGGCGGAATTCGGCGCGCAGGCGGTAATGCTCGCGCGGCGAGTCGAAAACAGCCGGCTCCGGCGCGCCGAACGGCGCCAGCAGCTCGCGCAGCCGGGCCACCTTGGCGTCCAGCTGGGTGGTGTAGGAGGAGGGGTCGAAAGCAGCACTCATGCGTTGAACCAGCCCAGCTTGATGACGAACAGGATGGAAAGGATCACCAGGGCCGGGTTCAGGTCGCGGTGGCGGCCGGAGATCAGCTTGACGGCGGTCCAGGAAATGAAGCCGAAGGCGATGCCGTTGGCGATCGAGTAGGTCAGCGGCATGGCCAGGGCGGTCACTACCACCGGTGCGGCTTCGGTGACGTCGTCCCAGTTTATTTCCGCCAGGCCCGAGGCCATCAGCACCGCGACGAACAGCAGCGCCGGGGCGGTGGCGAAGGCCGGCACGCTACCGGCCAGCGGGGCGAAGAACAGCGCCAGCAGGAACAGCACGGCGACCACGATGGCGGTCAGGCCGGTGCGGCCACCGGCGCTCACGCCCGCTGCGGATTCGATGTAGCTGGTAGTGGTCGAGGTGCCCAGCAGGGAACCGGCCATGGCGGCGGTACTGTCGGCGATCAGGGCACGGCCCATTTTCGGCATGTGGCCGTCCTTGCCCATCAGCCCGGCGCGCTTGGCCACACCGATCAGGGTGCCGGAGTTGTCGAACAGGTCGACGAACAGGAAGGCGAAGATCACGCTGACCAGGCCCACGTCCAGCGCGCCGGCGATGTCCAGTTGCAGGAAGGTCGGGGCCAGCGAAGGCGGCATGGAGACCACGCCGCCGAAGGGCGTCACGCCCATCAGGATCGAGGCGATGGTTACGGCGAGAATGCCGATCAGCACGGCACCGCGCACTTTCAGCGACTCAAGGCCGACGATCAGGAAGAAGCCCAGGGTGGCGAGGATCGGTGCCGGCTGCTTGAGGTCGCCCAGGCCCACCAGGGTGGCTGGGTTATCGACGACGATGCCTGCGTTATGCAGGGCGATCAGTGCCAGGAACAGGCCGATACCCGCGGCAATGGCCGAACGCAGCGGCAGCGGGATGCTGTTCACGATCCATTCGCGGATGCGGAAGATCGACAGCAGGAAGAACATCACCGCCGACAGGAACACCGCACCCAGTGCCACCTGCCAGGTGTGGCCCATGTGCAGGACCACGGTGTAGGTGAAGAACGCGTTCAGGCCCATGCCCGGCGCCAGGGCGATCGGGTAGTTGGCGATCAGGCCCATGGTCACCGAGCCGATGGCCGCGGCCAGGCAGGTGGCGACGAAGATCGCGCCCTTGTCCATGCCGGTCTCGCCGAGGATGCTCGGGTTGACGAACAGGATGTAGGCCATGGCCAGGAAGGTGGTGACGCCCGCGAGAATCTCGGTGCGCACATTGGTGTTGTGTGCTTTTAGTTGAAACAGCCTTTCCAGCATGCCCGCTCCCCAAGGCGCCCCCGGCGCCATGAATATATCGACCCCATCAGCAAAGCACAGACCGTACCGGTTGCCGTGGTTTTGTGTGGGGCGGAAAAAAGCCGCGCATCATACCAGCATGCTCGGCGGGGGCCTATGGCCGTTGGGGAATGGGTTCTCTATAGCCTGTACCGGCCCTATCGCCGGCAAGCCAGCTCCCACAAGTACTGCACAGGGTTCGGAAACTGTGGTGTACCTGTGGGAGCTGGCTTGCCGGCGATAGGGCCAGAACAGGCCTACGATCAACCGTTATGCAATCGATCTCGCTTGGCCAGTGTCGGGAACAGCTTTATCCACACCCCAGTCACCACCAAAGTGCCCACCCCACCCAGCACCACCGCCGGCACTGTGCCAAACCAGTGCGCGGTCACCCCCGATTCGAACTCGCCGAGCTGATTCGAGGCACCAATGAACAAGCCGTTCACCGCACTCACCCGCCCGCGCATTTCATCCGGCGTCTCCAATTGCACCAAAGCGCCGCGGATGACCATGCTGATCATGTCCGCCGCGCCCAGCACCACCAGCACTGCCAGCGAGAACCAGAACGAGGTAGACAGGCCGAAGGCAATGGTCGCCACGCCGAACACGCCCACTGCCGTGAACATGGTCCGCCCCACGTTGCGCTCGAACGGGAAGCGCGCCAGCCACAGCGACATCAGCAACGCCCCCACCGCTGGCGCAGAGCGCAGCAGGCCGAGGCCCAGCGGGCCGGTCAGCAGGATGTCCTTGGCGAACACGGGCAGCAGCGCGGTGGCCCCACCCAGCAGTACGGCGAACAGGTCCAGCGAGATGGCGCCGAGGATGTCGGGCCGGCTGCGGATGAAGCGGATGCCGGCCAGCAACGATTCGATGCTGGCGCGCCCGCGCTGTGCCACCTGGCCGCGTGCCTGCAGGCTCAGGGTCAGCACGCAGGCGATGGCGTAAAGGGCCACGGTGGGGCCGTATACCCAGATGCTGCCGAAGGCATACAGGAAGCCGCCTACCGCCGGCGCCACGATGGTTGCCGATTGGGTGGCCGATGCCGAAGCCGCCACCGCGCGTGGGAAGAGCCCGGCTGGTACCACGTTGGGCAGCAGCGCCTGGGTCGCCGGCATTTCGAACGAACGCGTGGCACCGAGCAGGAAGGCAAGAGCAAAGATCAGCTCGCGGGTAACGTTGTCGGTGGCACTGCCCAGCGCCAATGCCAGGGCTATCAGCCCCTGCAGGCTCTGGCACAGCGCAGCGACCTTGCGCCGGTCATAGCGGTCGGCGACATGCCCGGTGTGCAGCATGAACAGCACCCGTGGGGCGAATTCGACCAGGCCGACCAGGCCCAGGTCCAGCACATTGCCGGTCAGCTGGTAGAGGTGCCAGCCAATGGCCACGGTGAGCATCTGGAAGCCGCTGGCGGTGAACACGCGGGCCAGCCAGAAGGCCAGGAAAGGGCGGTGGTGACGCAACAACTGCGGTGCGGAATCGGACATCGGAAACCAGGGGCCTCGGCGCAGTAGAGGGGGGCGCAGCGTATCATCTGTTTGTAACAAACAGTTACTGTTTGCCGGGGACGGCACTTTTTCTCGTCTCATGAAAGGGGGTGGGGCAACCGGTCACGCGGCAATCAACCACACGGCCCGGCGGGCCATTCAGGACTATGCTTCCTAGCAATCGTTGATCTGGGTCAATCGTTCCAGATGTAACGATCGGGCCCTTGGGCCGAAATCCCTGCGATCGAACAGAACAATTCCAACGCGCCGCACTCGACTACCGTGGGGGCAGTGGGCGACGGGGCCAGCGGCCCGGACGCCGGATTATCTGAAGAGGAAGCACCATGTTCGGAATAGAGGCCTTAGAGCTCGCCCGAATGCAGTTTGCCTTTACCGTGTCGTTCCATATCCTGTTCCCGGCCATCACCATTGGCCTGGCGAGCTACCTGGCAGTCCTCGAAGGCCTCTGGCTGCGGACCAATAACCAGGTCTACCGTGACCTCTATCACTTCTGGTCGAAAATCTTCGCCGTCAACTTCGGCATGGGGGTGGTCTCCGGCCTGGTCATGGCCTACCAGTTCGGTACCAACTGGAGTCGTTTCTCCGACTTCGCCGGCGCTATCACCGGCCCGCTGCTCACCTACGAGGTATTGACCGCGTTCTTCCTCGAGGCTGGCTTCCTGGGGGTCATGCTGTTTGGCTGGAACCGTGTCGGCCGTGGCCTGCACTTCTTCTCCACGGTGATGGTGGCGCTCGGCACCTTGGTCTCGACCTTCTGGATCCTCGCCTCCAACAGTTGGATGCAGACCCCGCAAGGTCACGAGATCATCGACGGCCGGGTTGTGCCGGTGGACTGGCTGGCAGTGGTATTCAACCCCTCGTTCCCCTACCGCCTGATGCACATGGCCACTGCCGCGTTCGTTTCCACCGCGTTCTTCGTCGGTGCCTCGGCGGCCTGGCACCTGCTGCGCGGGCGTGACAACCCGGCCGTGCGCAAGATGCTGTCGATGGCCATGTGGATGGCGCTGATCGTCGCCCCGATCCAGGCGGTGATCGGTGACTTCCATGGCCTGAACACTCTCAAGCACCAGCCGGTGAAAATTGCCGCGATCGAAGGCCACTGGGAGAACGTGCCCGGCGAGCCGACCCCGCTGATCTTGTTCGGCATCCCCGACATGCAGGCCGAAACCACCCGCTTCAAGCTCGAGATCCCGGCACTCGGCAGCCTGATCCTGACCCACAGCCTGGACAAGCAGGTGCCGGCGATGAAGGAGTTTCCGCCCGAAGACCGGCCCAACTCGACCATCGTCTTCTGGTCGTTCCGGATCATGGTCGGGCTGGGTTTCCTGATGATCTTCGTCGGCCTGTGGAGCCTCTGGCTGCGCAAGCGCGGCACGCTTTACACCTCGCGGCCGTTCCTGTACGTGGCCCTGTGGATGGGCCCTTCCGGGTTGATCGCGCTGCTGGCCGGCTGGTTCACCACCGAAATCGGCCGCCAGCCTTGGGTGGTGTATGGCCTGATGCGCACCGCAGACGGTGTGTCCAACCATAGCTACGCCCAGCTCGGCTTCACCCTGGTGGCCTTCGTGGTCGTGTACTTCGCCCTGTTCGGCACCGGCCTTGGCTACATGATGCGCCTGGTGCGCAAAGGGCCGCGGACCGGTGAGGGAGACGAGCACAACCCTGGTGGCCCTGGCACCAAACGCACGCCGGCGCGACCGCTGTCCGCCGCCGATGATGGCCGAGAGGCCAACTCCGCCAGCCTGAGCAAGGGGAACTGAGCCATGGGTATCGACCTTCCGCTGATCTGGGCCGTGATCATTATCTTCGGCGTCATGATGTACGTGGTGATGGATGGTTTCGACCTGGGGATCGGCATGCTCTTCCCGTTCGTCAAGGGCGAGCATGACCGTGATGTGATGATGAACACCGTCGCCCCCGTTTGGGATGGTAACGAGACCTGGCTGGTGCTGGGCGGTGCCGGGCTGTTCGGGGCGTTCCCGATGGCTTACTCGGTGGTGCTGGAGGCCCTGTACCTGCCATTGATCCTGATGCTGATCGGTCTGATCTTCCGCGGCGTGGCCTTCGAGTTCCGCTTCAAGGCCAAGGCCGACAAGCGCCACATCTGGGACAAGGCGTTCATCTGGGGCTCGTTGATCGCCACCTTCTTCCAGGGCGTGGCGCTGGGTGCATTCCTCGAGGGTTTCAAGGTGGTCGACCGGCATTTCGCCGGTGGCACCCTTGACTGGCTGACCCCGTTCAGCCTGTTCTGTGGCCTGGGGCTGATCGTTGCCTACACCCTGCTGGGCTGCACTTGGCTGATCATGAAGACCGAAGGGGCGCTGCAGCAGAAGATGCACGACATTGCCCGGCCGCTGGCGCTGGTGCTGCTGGTGGTGATCGGCATTGTCAGCCTGTGGACACCGATCGCCTACCCGCAGATCGCCGAGCGCTGGTTCAGCATGCCTAATCTGGTCTGGTTCATGCCAGTGCCGATCCTGGTGCTGGTAACCTTCTACGGGTTGCTCAAGGCGGTGGCGCGCAATGCGCACTACACGCCGTTCCTGCTGACGTTGGTGCTGATCTTCCTCGGCTACAGCGGCCTGGGCATCAGTCTGTGGCCGAACATCATCCCGCCATCGATCTCGATCTGGGATGCCGCGGCGCCACCGCAGAGCCAGGGCTTCATGCTGGTGGGCACACTGTTCATCCTGCCGTTCATCCTCATGTATACCTTCTGGAGCTACTACGTGTTCCGCGGCAAGGTGACCCATGAAGACGGCTATCACTAGGAGGGCTGCATGATGACCGGCAAGCCTGGCTTGGAGGAGAAGAAACCCCTGTGGCAGCGGTTGGGCTGGCTGCTGCTGATCTGGGCGATGAGCGTGGCGGCCCTGGGCGTGGCGGCCTACGTGATGCGCCTGTTCATGGGGGCTGCGGGGCTGACCACCCATTGAGGTAAGCCTGCTCTGGCCCTATCGCCGGCAAGCCAGCTCCCACAGGTAAGTCACTGTCCTTGAATGCAGTGCAGTACCTGTGGGAGATTACCCAGCCCTTTTGGGCTGCGCTGTCGCGCAGAGAACAAATATCGCTCGTTTGACGCGGCCTTTGTAGGAGCAGCCTTGTGCTGCGAAGAGGCCGGTACAAGCAACAGACAGGCTTTGTCAGTACCGGCCTCTTCGCAGCACAAGGCTGCTCCTACAGAACCTCGCCGAACCAATGAGTCATGTGTTGTTCCATGAGAGCTGGCTTGCCGGTGATAGGGCCGGTACAGGCTTACTTGCGGGCTTTCAGGATAACGAACTTGGGCGTTGCCGCCACCTGTTCCACCCCCCGGAACAACCGCGCCAGCTTGCTGTGATAGCCCAGGTGCCGGTTACCCACGATATACAGCGCCCCGCCCACCACCAACGCCTCACGCGCCTGCTGGAACATGCGCCAGGCGAGGAAATCGCCCACCACCTGCTGCTGGTGGAACGGCGGGTTGCACAGCACCACGTCCAGCGACTGCTTCTCTACCCCCGCCAACCCATCGGCTGCCTCGAACACCGCCGGGCGCTCGCCCAGCGCGGCCTGCCAGTTCTCCCGCGCCGATTGCACCGCCATGTACGACTCGTCGACCAGGGTGTACTGGGCATCCGGGTTGGCCAGGGCGCTGGCTATCGCCAGCACGCCGTTGCCGCAGCCCAGGTCCGCCACCCGCGCGCGGCCCAATTCGCGGGGCAGGTGCGGCAGGAACGCCCGCGTGCCGATATCGAGCCCCTCCCGGCAGAACACGTTGGCGTGGTTGAGCAGCTCCAGCGCCGGCGCGTCGAGGCGGTAGCGGCTAGGGTAGGGCGAGCGGGCGACCGGCCGTTCGGCCACCGTCGCGGTCAGCAAGCGGGCCTTTTTCTGCGCCAGCGAGGCTTGCACCGGGCCGATGTACTTCTCCATCAGGTCTCCGGCCGCCCGTGGCAGGTGCTTTATCATCGCCCCGGCAATCACCTGCGCACCGGGTGCCAGGTGGCCCTGCAGGCGGATCAGCTGTTCTTCGAGCAGGGCCAGGGTCTTGGGCACGCGCACCAGTACCCGGTCGAACGGGCCTTGCCAATGTTCGCTGGCCGGCACGAACGGCACGCTGTCGAACGGCAGGCCATTGCGTGCCAGGTTCTTTTCCAGTGCCAGGTGCGCCAGGTGCGAATCGCCACTGCTGACCACCTGCAGCTTGCCTGCCAGGCTGGCGGCCAGGGCGCCGAAGCTGTCATTGAGCACCAGCACCCGGCAGTCGGCCCCTGGGGCCTGTTCGTGCAGCTGCGCAAGCAGGTACTCGTCGGCGGCATCGAAAGCCTGCAGTGGGTCGTTGGCCTGTTCCGGCTGGCGGATCAGGTCGAGTTCGGCGTAGGGGGTGGTCAACAGGGGCATGGCGTCTGGCTCGGGTACGAAACTGCCCGTTGCGGTTCGCCCCGGGCTTTGCCGGGCGATTCTACAGGGCTTTGCCCAAGGTCGCAGGTTTGAAGGTCAGATCCAGCCACGCATGACGGCGATGGCGATGGCGCCGGCCTTGTTGGCGGCGTTGGTCTTGGTGATGACACTGCGGATATGGAAGTTCACCGTGCTTTGCGACAGTGACAGGATGCAGGCGCACTCGGCGGCGGTCTTGCCGGCGGCCGACCATTTCAGCACTTCCAGCTCCCGCTCGCTCAGTTTCGGCTGCGGCGGGCATAGTGCAGTGAGGTGATGTGCGCTGATCACCTCATGCAGTTTGTGACTCAACCACTGCACATTGCCGGCCTTTCTGTAGAGTTCGACAATACTGATGGGCCTGGTGGACCTGGCCACGCTTATCTGGCTTTCGTTGTGCTGCTGGTCATGCAATGACTGCGTCCAGCCATGGCGCAAACCGCTCTGGCAGGCAGCTTCACGAAATAGCGGAGCCCCGCGATACAGGTCATCGGTCCATAGCACAGGCATGGTGGATTTGTGGCTCAAATCGGCAGCCGGGTCCTGCTTGTGCAGGTCATCGCGCTGGTAGCGCTCGATCCATTCTTGGGGGTAGTTGCTGTACAGGAACAGGTGGGGTGTTTGCGTAGCGATCTGGATGCGAATGTTCAACCCCAGGTACTCCATGCCCAGATCCTGCACCATATGTACGGCCATGCCGAACAACTTCTGTGGGCAGCGTTCGGCGTCGAACGCACGAAGATACTCGGGTTTCCAGTGGCGCATCTGAAATACTCCTAGAGCCTCAGGTCCAGTCCGTTTGGGTGCCCGCATGATTGTAGGAAAAGACCTACCAATGTGCTGAGATTTTTTTGTTATAGCGGTCAGGATCCGATGCGACTTGGGCAGGATCGCCGCAGACGAGGCCCTACAAAGCAGTGGTTTTTATCCGCGTCACTTTGCGCGACACTGTGCGTACGCCAAACCTGGAGCCCGATATGACCGCTAGCGCCGAAAAGTTCACCCGCCAGACCCTGCTCGATGTTCAGCCACTCACGCCGAACCTCTTCAGCCTGCGGGTTACGCGCGATGCGGGGTTCCGCTTCCGTTCCGGCCAGTTTGCCCGCCTGGGTGTGACCAAGGCTGATGGCAGTGTGGTGTGGCGCGCTTATTCCATGGTCAGCGCGCCCCATGACGAGCACCTCGATTTTTTCTCCATCGTGGTGCCAGGCGGGGAGTTCACCAGCGAACTGAGCCGGCTGGGGGCAGGCGATACCCTGCTGATCGACCGCCAGGCCTTCGGCTTCCTTACCCTCGACCGCTTCGTTGGTGGCCGTGACCTGTGGTTGCTGGCGACCGGTACTGGTATTGCGCCGTTCATGTCGATCCTGCAGGACTTCGAGGCCTGGGAGCGTTTCGACAACATCAAGCTTGTGTACTCGGTGCGCGAAGCGAAAGAGCTGGCCTATGTGGACGAGATTGCCGGGCTGGAGCAGCGCGATTACCTGTCCGAATTCGCCGGCAAGTTGCAGTTCATTCCGGTGGTGACCCGTGAACAGCACCCAGGGGCGTTGAACCAGCGGATTACCACGCTGATCGAGAATGGCGAGCTGGAGAAGGCGGCGGGGCTGGAACTGTCGCCGGAACATTCGCGGGTGATGCTGTGTGGCAACCCGGAGATGATTGATGAGACGCGCAAGGTACTGAAGGCGCGCGACCTGCAATTGAGCCTGAGCAAGCGGCCGGGGCAGGTGGCTGTGGAAAACTACTGGTAAGGCCGTTGGGGCCGCTTTGCGGCCCATCGCGACACAAGGCCGCTCCTACAGGAACCGCGATTCCTGGGAGATGCAAAAACCTTGTAGGAGCGGCCTTGTGTCGCGATAGGGCTGCAAGGCAGCCCCCGGCAATCTCAAGGCAAGCGGTTCTGGTTCTGCGCCTTGAGAAGGTCGCGAATCTCGGTCAGCAAGGTCTCTTCTGCAGTTGGCACAGGCGGTGCAGTCGGCGCCACGGCCTCTTCACGCTTGAGCTGGTTGATCGCCTTCACCCCCATGAAGATGGCAAAGGCCACGATCAGGAAGTCGATCACGGTCTGGATGAACTTGCCATACGCCAGCATCACCGCCGGAACGTCACCTTCGGCAGCCTTCAGGGTAATTGCCAGGTCGCTGAAGTCCACGCCACCGATCAACAGGCCCAATGGCGGCATGACCACGTCACCGACGAAAGACGAGACGATCTTGCCGAAGGCCGCGCCGATGATGATACCAACCGCCATGTCGACGACATTGCCTTTGACCGCGAAGGCCTTGAATTCACTGATCATGCCCATGTTTGGTTCCTTGTAACAAAAGGTAAGGTTTACGCAGTGTAAGCCACTCAAACGCTTCATGCGTTGTGCTCAGGGCCACAGACTGCTGTTAGAACGAATAGTTTTGTCGCATCCCGAGGCGTTCGAGGCACGTCCAGCTCGGCTATCATGGCGGTTTTTTTCCAGGAGACCCCAGCCATGGCCAAGGCCAAGCGCTTGTATGGCTGCACCGAGTGCGGTGCGACCTTCCCCAAATGGGCCGGCCAGTGTGGCGAATGCGGGGCCTGGAACACCCTGGTCGAGACCATGATCGAAAGCGGCGGTGCCGCTGCGCCCAGTACCGGCCGTGCCGGCTGGACCGGGCAGCAGGCGCAGATCAAGACCCTGGCCGAAGTCAGCGTCGAGGAGATCCCGCGCTTCACCACCAGCAGCACCGAACTGGACCGCGTGCTGGGCGGTGGCCTGGTGGATGGCTCGGTGGTGTTGATCGGTGGTGACCCCGGCATCGGCAAATCGACCATCCTGCTGCAGACCTTGTGCAACATTGCCGTGGGCATGCCGGCGCTGTATGTGACCGGCGAGGAGTCGCAGCAGCAGGTGGCCATGCGCTCCCGGCGCCTGGGCCTGCCCCAGGACCAGCTCAAGGTGATGACCGAAACCTGCATCGAGACCATCATCGCCACGGCCCGCGTCGAGAAACCGCGGGTCATGGTGATCGACTCGATCCAGACCATTTTCACCGAGCAGCTGCAATCGGCACCCGGCGGCGTGGCCCAGGTGCGCGAAAGCACGGCGTTGCTGGTGCGCTACGCCAAGCAGAGCGGCACGGCGATCTTCCTGGTCGGCCATGTGACCAAGGAAGGTTCGCTGGCCGGCCCGCGGGTACTCGAGCACATGGTCGACACCGTGCTGTATTTCGAGGGCGAGTCCGATGGCCGCCTGCGCCTGCTGCGGGCAGTCAAGAACCGCTTTGGCGCGGTCAACGAGCTGGGTGTGTTCGGCATGACCGACCGGGGCCTGAAGGAGGTGTCCAACCCCTCGGCGATCTTCCTCAACCGCACCCAGGAGGAAGTACCGGGCAGCGTGGTGATGGCGACCTGGGAGGGCACCCGACCGATGCTGGTGGAGGTGCAGGCGCTGGTCGACGACAGCCACCTGGCCAACCCGCGCCGGGTGACCCTGGGCCTGGACCAGAATCGCCTGGCCATGTTGCTGGCAGTGCTGCACCGCCACGGCGGTATTCCCACCCATGACCAAGACGTGTTCCTCAACGTGGTGGGCGGGGTGAAGGTGCTGGAAACCGCTTCTGACCTGGCGTTGCTGGCGGCGGTGATGTCCAGCCTGCGCAACCGGCCCCTGGCCCATGGCCTGCTGGTGTTTGGCGAGATCGGCCTGTCTGGCGAGGTACGGCCGGTGCCCAGTGGTCAGGAGCGTTTGAAGGAGGCCGCCAAGCATGGTTTCAAGCGGGCCATCGTGCCCAAGGGCAATGCCCCGAAAGAGGCTCCGGCCGGGTTGCAGGTGATTGCCGTTACCCGGCTGGAGCAGGCTCTGGATGCGTTGTTCGAATAGTTTGTCGCCTGTACCGGCCTCTTCGCGGGTACGCCCGCTCCCACAGGATCACCTCAGTCTCCGAAACTTGTGCAGTCCCTGTGGGAGCGGGCGCGCCCGCGAAGAGGCCGGTACAGGTAAATGAAAAAGGGGCCGACGATGCGCATCGGCCCCCCACCTCACCGCTCAGTCAGCGGTCAATGCTCGGCAACCGCACTGCGCCTGACCGTTTCATTGCCATGCTCGTCCAGTTCCAGCATCGGCACCTCATTACCCTCGGCATCGAACAGCTTGCCATCCTTGAAGTAGTCGCCATCACGCAGCGCTGAAATGTCCGAGTACTGGATGGTGCGCTCGTACGCGGCGGCAAACACCGACTGCTGGTCCGAGTTGCCGGCGGTGAAGTGGTTGAAGATCAGGTTCAGCAGGATGGCCATGATCGCCGCCGAGCTGATGCCCGAGTGGAAGATGGTCTCGAACCAGTTCGGGAAGTGGTGGTAGAAGGTCGGTGCGGCAATCGGGATCATGCCGAAGCCCAGCGAGGCAGCGACGATGATCAGGTTGACGTTGTTCTTGTAGCTGACCTTGGACAAGGTGCGGATACCGCTGGCTGCCACGGTGCCAAACAGCACGATGCCCGCGCCACCCAGTACCGGAGTAGGGACTGCGGCAATCACCCGGCCCATGATCGGCAGCAGGCCGAGCACCACCAGGATCAAGCCACCGGTGGCCACCACGTAGCGGCTCTTGACCCCGGTCACGGCTACCAGGCCGACGTTCTGGGCGAACGCGCTCTGGGTGAACGAGCCGAAGATTGGCGCCAGGATGCTCGATGCCATGTCGGCGCGCAGGCCATTGCCCAGGCGTTTGGAGTCGACCTTGGTGTCGATGATCTCACCCACGGCGAGGATGTCGGCCGAGGTTTCCACCAAGGTCACCATGATCACGATGCACATCGACAGGATCGCGGCGATGTGGAATTCCGGCATGCCGAAATGGAACGGCGTGGGGAAGGCGAACATCGGGCCCTCTGTGACCTTGCTGAAGTCGGCCATGCCCAGCGCCCAGGCGATCAGGGTGCCGACCACCATGGCCAGCAGGATCGACAGGCGTGAAATCGCCGCGCTGCCCAGCTTGCTCAGCAGCAGCACGATGGCGAAGGTCAGGGCCGCCAGGCCGATGTTGGCCACGCTGCCGAATTCCGGCGAGGCGCTGTTGCCACCCATCACCCAGCGAGCGGCCACGGGCATCAGGGTCAGGCCGATGGTGGTGATGACGATGCCGGTCACCAGCGGCGGGAAGAACTTGGTGATGCGCGAGAACACCGGGGTGATCAGAAAGCCGATCAGCGATGCTGCCATGACCGCACCGAGCACGCCCGGCAGACCACCGCCGCCCTCGCTGCTGAGGATTGCACCCATGGTTGCCACGCCGGCGAACGAAACGCCCTGCACCAGCGGCAACTGGCAGCCGAAGAACGGCAGACCGAGGGTTTGCAGCAGGGTGGCCAGGCCACCGGCAAACAGCGAAGCGGCGATCAGCATGCCGATTTCGGCACCGTTCAGGCCCGCGGCCTGCCCCAGGATCAGGGGTACCGCGACGATCCCCCCGTACATGGTCAGCACATGCTGCAGACCATAGGCCAGGTTGGCACCAAGGCCGAGGTTTTCATCCTCGGGGCGCTTGGCGGGAGACGTGCTAGGGGACGTAGTCATGGAGCAGGCTCTCTGTTTATTGTTGTGGTGCTACTGTAGACACTTCCTACAAATGATTGCCACAAGAATTGTATACAATATTTTGATCGGAGCGCGCACAAGAGCGCCCGCAAGGTGTGCGAGAGCTCAATGCAGAAGGCGTACCAACTTGTCAGAGGCTGTACTAGAGGGGTGTGTACAAAGCGCTGCTACCCAGGCTTAAAGCTGTCTGGGTAGACAGGAAACAAAAGGTGGGGAAGCGATTAGCTAGCTAAGAGATTTCATTATTCGATCAGTTCGCGCAGCTCACGCATCATTTCGGTGCTGTCGGCCACGTTCAATTCCACAAGACGGTGCAGATGGCTCATCGAATCGAGGTCGATGTACAAGCAGATGAAACCCAGGCGGTCTGGTTCCTCATGGCGTAGTTCAACCTGCATCTGCACGCGTGCATCGGGGCCCAGGTGAATGATGGCATCGAAGTCCTGGGTCAGGTCGACATCCCAATTGGCCGGTCGTTCGATCAGCAAACCCTTGAGGGAAAGGTCCAGCAGCTTCGCAGGCCAGCGTCGCAGGCCCTGGCGCAGCTCGGTGGGGGCGTCGAAATCGATGCGCTGGAAACGGCGGCGTTCGTCGTGGTCGCTCATGGGTTAGATCCTCGCATAGGTCTTCAGGTGACATCCTGACTATAGTTAGAGTGGTATGTACATCAGGTACCGCAATCTGGCCGCAGAGGCTCTAGACCAAAGCAAGTGTGGCAATGCGCGATGACTCGCCCTAGACTCGATGGGCGGTCTTTTCCAATCCACCAGCTGGAAGCAAACCATGAACAACAATAATAGCCTGCTACGCCACATTCCGTGGCTGGCGCTGGCAGTCATAGGAGCCTGTGCGCTGGGTGTGGTTGCCCTGCGTCGCGGCGAGGCGATCAATGCCTTGTGGATCGTGGTCGCGGCAGTGGCCATCTACCTGGTCGCCTATCGTTACTACAGCCTGTTCATCGCCACCAAGGTGATGCAGCTCGACCCTCGCCGTGCCACCCCGGCGGTGCTCAACAACGACGGCCTGGACTACGTTCCGACCAACAAACACATCCTCTTCGGTCACCATTTCGCCGCCATCGCTGGCGCAGGCCCCTTGGTCGGCCCGGTACTCGCCGCGCAGATGGGCTACCTGCCCGGTACGCTGTGGCTGATCGCCGGCGTGGTGCTGGCTGGTGCGGTGCAGGACTTCATGGTCCTGTTCCTGTCCACCCGCCGCAACGGCCGCTCGCTGGGCGACATGGTGCGCGAGGAGATGGGCCGCATTCCAGGCACCATCGCGCTGTTCGGTTGCTTCCTGATCATGATCATCATCCTTGCGGTGCTGGCATTGATCGTGGTCAAGGCCCTGGCCGAAAGCCCTTGGGGCATGTTCACGGTGATGGCGACCATCCCGATCGCGATGTTCATGGGCATCTACATGCGCTACATCCGTCCGGGCCATATCGGTGAGATATCGGTCATCGGCGTGGTGCTGCTGCTGGCTTCGATCTGGCTGGGGGGCCAGATTGCCGCAGACCCGACCTGGGGCCCGGCGTTTACCTTTACCGGTGTGCAGATCACCTGGATGCTGGTGGGCTACGGTTTCGTCGCCGCGGTACTGCCTGTATGGCTGGTACTTGCGCCACGTGACTACCTGTCGACCTTCCTCAAGATCGGCACCATCGTCGGCCTGGCCATCGGTATCCTGATCATCGCGCCCGAGCTGAAGATGCCGGCGCTGACCCAGTTCACCGACGGCACTGGCCCGGTGTGGAAGGGCACCCTGTTCCCGTTCCTGTTCATCACCATCGCCTGTGGTGCGGTGTCCGGCTTCCACGCGCTGATCTCCTCGGGGACCACGCCGAAGCTGCTGGACAACGAAACCAACGCTCGCTACATCGGCTACGGCGGCATGCTGATGGAATCGTTCGTTGCCATCATGGCCATGGTCGCCGCCTCGGTGATCGAACCAGGCGTGTACTTCGCCATGAACAGCCCGGCCGCGGTGGTCGGTGCCGATGTGGCGTCGGTGGCGCAGACGGTCAGCAGCTGGGGCTTCCTGATCACCCCTGAGCAACTCGAGGCCACTGCCCGCGACATTGGCGAGCACACCGTGCTGGCTCGTGCCGGTGGTGCGCCGACCCTGGCTGTGGGTATCGCGCAGATCCTGCACCAGGTGCTGCCGGGTGAAAACACCATGGCCTTCTGGTACCACTTCGCGATCCTGTTCGAGGCGCTGTTCATCCTCACCGCAGTGGACGCCGGCACCCGTGCCGGGCGCTTCATGCTGCAGGACCTGCTGGGCAGCTTCGTGCCGGCGCTCAAGCGCACCGAATCGTGGACTGCCAACCTGATCGGTACTGCCGGCTGCGTGGCCCTGTGGGGCTACCTGCTGTACCAGGGCGTGATCGACCCGCTGGGTGGCATCAATACCCTGTGGCCGCTGTTCGGCATTTCCAACCAGATGCTGGCGGGTATCGCCCTGATGCTCGGCACCGTGGTGCTGATCAAGATGAAGCGTCAGCGCTACGTCTGGGTCACCCTGCTGCCGGCCGTGTGGCTGCTGATCTGCACCACCACTGCCGGCCTGATCAAGCTGTTCGATCCGAACCCGGCAGTGGGCTTCCTGGCCCTGGCCAAGAAGTACAGCGCCGCGCTGGACGCCGGCCAGGTACTGGCCCCGGCCAAGGACATCGGGCAGATGCAGCACGTGATCTTCAACGCCTACACCAATGCCGGCCTGACCGTGCTGTTCCTGGTGGTGGTGTTCAGCGTGCTGTTCTTCGCTGTAAAGGTCGGCTTCGCCGCCCTCGGCCGCAAAGAGCGCACCGACAAGGAAACCCCGTTCCAGGCCCTGCCTGACGCTTGAGAGGACTGCTGCGATGTTCAACGACCTGGGTCGACTGGGTAAATACCTGGGGCAGGCAGCCCGCCTGATGGTCGGCATGCCCGACTACGACAACTACGTCGAGCACATGCAGACCAAGCACCCGGACAAGCCGGTCATGACGTACGAGGAGTTCTTCCGCGAACGCCAGGAGGCGCGTTACGGCGGCAAGTCCGGGCCCAAGTGCTGCTAAGTCCAGGCTAGCGCGGTGCTATGTAGGAGCGGCCTTGTGTCGCGATCGGGCCGCAACGCGGCCCCGGCAATTTTGGCTGCGAAGCTGAAAATCCGGGGCCGCGTTGCGGCCCGATCGCGACACAAGGCCGCTCCTACATGGATCGCGCTCTCCCCGTCCATTTCACTGCACAGGAGATGTTCTGCGTGCAGACGCCTATCCCCGTAACCGTACTCACTGGCTTCCTCGGTGCCGGCAAGACCACCTTGCTCAAGCACATGCTCAAGGCCGAGCACGGCCTGAAGATCGCCGTGATCGAAAACGAATTCAGCGAGGCCGGCATCGACAGCCAGCTGCTGGGCGACGAGCCGGTGCAGGTGATGACCCTGGCCAATGGCTGCGTGTGCTGCAGCATCCACGGCGACCTGACCCGCGCCTTGTACCTGCTGCTCGAACGCCTGGATGCCGGCGAGATCGCCTTCGACCGCCTGGTAATCGAATGCACCGGCCTGGCCGACCCGGCGCCGGTGGCCCAAACCTTCTTCATCGACGAGGAACTGCGTGAGCGCTACATCCTCGATGGCATCATCACCCTGGTCGATGCCGCCCACGCCGAGCTGCACCTGACCCAGACCATCGCCCAGGCCCAGGTCGGCTTTGCCGATCGCCTGCTGCTGAGCAAGACCGACCTGGTCGAGCCCGCTGCGGTGGAGGCCCTGCGCGAGCGCCTGGCCCGCATCAATGGCCGGGCGGCGATCCGCGTGGTCGAGCATGGTCGCATCGACCTGGCCGAGCTGCTGGATGTGCGTGGTTTCAACCTCAACCCCGATCTGGGCGCGAACCTGAAGCCAGCGCTACGCCCGTTGCTCAAGCCCGCTACCCCGGACCGGATCTCCACCTTGGTGCTGCGCACGGAAAGCGCGCTGGACATCGACCGCCTCAGCGACTTCATGAACGAACTGCTGGAAACCCACGGCAAGCAGCTGCTGCGCTACAAGGGCGTGCTGAACATTGCCGGTGAAGCGCGCAAGCTGGTGTTCCAGGGTGTGCTCAAGCTCTATGGCTTTGACTGGGACGCCGAGTGGGCCGAGGGTGAAACTCGCGAGAGCGTGATGGTGTTCATCGCTGACGAATTGCCCGAGGCTACGATTCGGGCTGGGTTCGAGGCGCTGGCTGCGGGCTGAGCTGACGCGGCGTCTGGGCCTGGAACCACTGCGGCCATGAGCTGCGGTGGCGTGTCTCGAGCTCGATGCACGGGATCAGGCGCTCGGTCAGCAGCGCCGTCTGCCGCACCGCCTTGGCGGTGCGGTACTTGACGCTGTGGATGCATTCGCGGTCGCCGAACTCGCAGCGGTTCAGCGCGGTGCCGCCGCAGGGGCCGTTGGCCAGGCCCTTGGGGCAGGTTTCCGGGCAGATGTACAGGGTGTCTTCCAGGCGGCAGCGGCCACAGGTTTCGCAGCCTACCAGCGGGTGCTTAACCGCGTGTTCCACCTTGTGCAGCACCTGTGCGCCAAGGCGGGTAGCCCACATCGGTTGGCGCACGGCCCAGCCAAATGCCTTGCTCAGGCTATTGCGGCGGCTGAACAGCAGCGAATGCATGCCGTGCATCAGGTGATAGCGCGCTTTCTCCTTGAACGAGGCATCGACCCGTGACTCGCCCTGGCGCCAGCTTGCCTGCGGCGGATGGAAGCTGACTGCCGGCAGGCCGGGCATCTGCCAGCTGGCCTGCCAGGCCGGCGCCCATTGTTCCAGTGTGTGGATTTGCGCCTGCCAGTGCTCGATGCGTGCCTCCAGGGCCAGCAGTTGCTTGAGTTCGTGAACCCCCGACAGATGCACGCCGGCGTAGCCCATCAGCTTCACGCCGATGATCTGCAAGGCCAGGCGGTCGACGCTGCGCGCCTGGGCAAAGGCCTTGGACTGCGCCGCTTCCGCTTCCAGCATGTCGCGCATGGACGGCGTGACGGTCACGCCGGCCACGTGTTCGAGCATCGTCGCGCGCCCGTGAGTGAGGCTCATCAGGCAGGCCAGCATCGGCCTGGGCGCGGCCTGGCGGTTCATCCAATGCATGGCTTCCTGGTGTTTGCCGGCATCGAAGCCCAGTTGCAGGGTGAGGAAGTCGGCGCCCGCCGCCAGTTTTTTCTCGGCCTTGAAGTATTGGGCACCGCCTTCGTCCTCGCAGTACTTGAACGGGTTGAGCGCCGCGCCAAGCAGCCAGTGTGGGCAGGCCTGGCGGGCGATCTGCAGGGCTGCGACCGATTCCAGGTAGCGCACCGGGCGTTGGCCAGGCTGGTGGCCGGGCAGGCGGTCGCCGGTAAGCAGCAACAGTTGGTCGAGGCCTGCGGCATCCATGCGTTGCAGTTGGGCGAGCAGGTGGTGGCGTTCGCGGTCCTTGCCGGAGAAGTGCGGCAGGGCGGGTACCGGGTTGCTGAACGAGGCGAGGGCGTCCAGTGGCGACATGTCCAGCGGGCTGCCGACGCGGTCGCCGATTGCCACGGTCATCGGCCAGCCGCACAGGTGCGCACGGGCCAGGATCGCGTCCATGGCGGCGAAGCGCTCTGTGGAGGGCTTGGGGACGAACTCCATGACGCAGACGAAGGTTTTTTCGCGCAGCGCGGTTTTCAGCAGGCTCATGGGGCCGGGTACCTGATTTGGTCAGGCTGGCATTGTGCGGCAGAAGGCGGGTGCGGTCATGTCCGGATGCGCAGGCTGGTGCTCTGAATGAGACATCCGGGCTTGCCTGTGCCGGCCCTTTCGCGGCTAAAGCCGCTCCCGCAGGGTGGCGCGGTACCTGTAGGAGCGGCTTTAGCCGCGAAAGGGCCCGTACAGGCAGTACAAATTCACGAACATGAATAAATCTTGAGTTCATATCAAATTTAATGAGTTTGTCTCAAGATGAAAGTGCCCGGAAAATCCCCTCATTCATTTATGCATGCTGAGGGACAAGACATGGCACTGGCACACAACCTGGGCTTTCCACGTATCGGCCGCGACCGCGAGCTGAAAAAGGCCCAGGAAGCCTTCTGGAAGGGCGAACTCGACGAAGCCGGCCTGCGCGCCGTCGGCCGCGAGCTGCGTGCCCGCCACTGGCAGGTGCAGAAAGACGCTGGCATCGAACTGCTGCCGGTTGGCGACTTCGCCTGGTACGACCAGGTGCTCACCCACTCGCTGACCTTCGGCGTGATCCCGCAGCGCTTCCGCAGCCACGACGCTGCCAGGCCCACTCTCCAGACCCTGTTCGCCATGGCCCGTGGCGCCGTGGGTGACAATTGCTGCGGCGGCGCGCACGCCCAGGAAATGACCAAGTGGTTCGACACCAACTACCACTACCTGGTCCCCGAATTCACTGCCGACCAACAGTTTGCCCTGAGCTGGGAGCAACTGTTCGAAGAAGTGGCTGAAGCCCAGGCCCTGGGCCATGCGGTCAAACCGGTGGTAATCGGCCCGCTGACCTACCTGTGGCTGGGCAAGGCCAAAGGTGGCAATTTCGACAAGCTGGAGCTGCTCGACCGCCTGCTGCCGCTGTATGACCAGATCCTCAACCGCCTGGCTGCCCAGGGCGTGGAGTGGGTGCAGATCGATGAGCCGATCCTGGCCCTGGACCTGCCTCAGGACTGGAAGAATGCCTACGAGCGCGTCTACAACATCCTTCAGCGGGCGCCACTGAAGAAGCTGATCGCCACCTACTTCGGCGGCCTGGAAGACAACCTGGGCCTGGCCGCCAACCTTCCAGTCGATGGCCTGCACATCGACCTGGTGCGGGCGCCCGAGCAGTACCCGACCATCCTCGACCGCCTGCCGGCCTACAAGGTGCTGTCGCTGGGCCTGGTCAACGGCCGCAACGTCTGGCGCTGCGACCTGGAAAAGGCGCTGGAGGTACTGCGCCATGCCCATGAGCGCCTGGGTGAGCGGCTGTGGGTGGCGCCGTCCTGCTCGCTGCTGCACAGCCCGGTGGACCTGGACCGTGAAGACCAGCTCGATGCCGAACTGCACAGCTGGCTGGCCTTCGCCGTGCAGAAGTGCCAGGAAGTGGCGCTGCTGGCCAAGGCCATCAATGCCCCGCACGCCGCCGACGTGGCCGCCGCATTGGCCCAGAGCCAGGCCGTGCAGGCCAGCCGCGCCGCTTCGCCGCGTATTCACAAGCCTGGCGTGCAGGCCCGCCTGGCAGCCATCAAGCCCGCTGACAGCCAGCGAAAATCAGCCTTTGCCCAACGTATCGTCAAGCAACGTGCGGGGCTCGACCTGCCGGCGTTCCCGACCACCACCATCGGTTCGTTCCCGCAGACCTCGGCGATTCGTCTGGCACGCCAGGCCTACAGGCAGGGCAAGCTGACCGAGGCCGATTACGTCGAGGCCATGCACAGCGAGATCCGCCATGCGGTGAAAATCCAGGAGGACCTGGGCCTGGATGTGCTGGTGCACGGCGAGGCCGAGCGCAACGACATGGTCGAGTACTTCGCCGAGCAGATCGATGGCTATGTATTCACCCGCTTTGGTTGGGTGCAGAGCTATGGTTCGCGATGTGTGAAGCCTGCGGTGATCGTTGGCGACCTGAGCCGGCCGAAGGCCATGACCGTGGAGTGGATCACTTATGCCCAGGGCCTGACCAGCAAGGTGATGAAGGGCATGCTGACCGGCCCGGTGACCATGCTGATGTGGTCGTTCCCGCGTGAGGACGTGAGCCGCGAAGTGCAGGCGCGCCAGCTGGCGCTGGCGATCCGCGACGAAGTGGTCGACCTGGAAGCGGCGGGTATCAGGATCGTGCAGATCGACGAAGCGGCGTTCCGTGAAGGCTTGCCGCTACGCCACGGCGCCTGGGCCCATTATCTGGAGTGGGCCACCGAGGCCTTCCGCCTGTGTGCTTCGGGGGTGCGTGACGAAACCCAGATTCACACCCACATGTGCTACAGCGAGTTCAACGACGTGATTGAGTCGATCGCGGCGATGGATGCCGACGTCATCACCATCGAGACCTCGCGGTCCGACATGGAACTGCTGGCGGCTTTCGAACGGTTCGCCTACCCCAACGAGATCGGCCCGGGTGTGTATGACATTCACTCGCCACGGGTGCCGACCCGTGAGGAAATGGTCAAGCTGCTGCACAAGGCTGCCCAGCGTATCCCGGCCGAGCGCCTGTGGGTCAACCCGGATTGCGGGCTGAAGACCCGCGGCTGGCCGGAGACCGAGGCAGCGCTGGTGAACATGGTCGCAGCTGCCCGCGAGCTGCGTGCCACTGCCTGATTTTCTTGTTGCCTGTACCGGCCTCTTCGCGGGCTTGCCCGCTCCAACAGGGATATCACTGGATTCAGCTCAGTGGGGTCCCTGTGGGAGCGGGCAAGCCCGCGAAGAGGCCGAGCCTGCTTGAGTCAGTCCGAGATCACCGCTCGATTGCCAAGGCCACGCCTTGCCCGCCACCAATGCACAGGGTTGCCAGGCCTTTCCTGGCGTCCCGCTTGATCATCTCGTGCAGCAGGGTCACCAGCACCCGGCACCCGGACGCACCAATCGGGTGGCCAAGGGCAATCGCCCCGCCATTCACGTTGACCCGCGTGGCATCCCATTCCAGCGCCTTGCCCACGGCCAGCGCCTGCGCGGCAAAGGCTTCGTTGGCTTCGATCAGGTCCAGATCGGCCAGTTGCCAGCCGGCCTTGTCCAGGCAGCGCTGGGTGGCCGACACCGGGCCGATGCCCATGATCGCCGGATCTACACCGGCACTGGCGTAAGCCGCGATCCTGGCCAGCACCGGCAGGCCCAGGGCCTTGGCCTTGGCGGCGCTCATCAGCAGTACGGCGGCGGCACCGTCATTCAGGCTCGAGGCGTTGCCAGCGGTGACGCTGCCGTCCTTCTTGAACGCCGGGCGAAGTTTGCCCAGGGATTCAGCGGTGGTATCCGGGCGTGGCTGTTCGTCCCGCGCGAACACCTTGGGTTCTCCCTTCTTCTGCGGCAGCACGATCGGGGTGATTTCATCATCGAAGCGGCCGGCTTCCATCGCCGCCACCGCCTTGCGCTGCGACTCGGCGGCAAAGGCATCCTGCTGCTCACGGCTGAGGCCGTACTGGTCCACCAGGTTTTCGGCGGTGATACCCATGTGGTAGTCGTTGAAGGCATCCCACAGGCCGTCGCTGATCATGCTGTCGATCAGCTGGCCATGGCCCATGCGCTGGCCGGTGCGGGCTGAAGGCATCACATAAGGGGCAAGGCTCATGTTCTCCTGGCCGCCGGCGATGACCACCTCGGCATCACCGCAGCGAATGGCCTGAGCGGCCAGGTGCAGTGCCTTCAGGCCCGAGCCGCAGACCTTGTTCAGGGTCATTGCCGGCACGCTGAAGGGCAGGCCGGCCTTGATCGCGGCCTGGCGTGCCGGGTTCTGCCCGGCGCCGGCGGTAAGCACCTGGCCGAGGATGACTTCATCGACCTGCGCCGGGGCCAACCCGGTCTGTTCCAGCAGGCGCTTGATCACGGCGGCACCGAGGTCTACTGCAGGCACAGTGGCCAAGGCGCCCTGGAAGCTGCCGATGGCGGTACGGGTTGCGGCGACGATGACCACGTCGTTCATGTTGTTGTTCTCCGTGCGATGGGCGTAATGCCTCAAGCATCGGTGGCTTTGGCTCATTTGTTAAGTTTGTTTTTCTTTGCGATTGATGTGTAAAGCAAATGAATGAGCGCGAAGCGACCTGCGGAACTATGCTCAGGGATGCGCTATTACACTCATCTGGATGGGAGCACATGCCCATGCGTACATTGATCGCCATGACCCTCCTGATCGGCAGCAGCGCTGCATTCGCCGCCACCGAATGCACCACCGCTGACAAAAACACCTGGCAGGATCAGGAAAAATTCCAGGCGCAGCTCAAGGAGCAGGGCTACAAGATCAACAAGTTCAAGGTCACCAAGGGTAACTGCTACGAGATCTACGGTTTCGACAAGGATGGCAAGAAGGTCGAGATCTACCATGACCCAGTGACGGGCAAGGCAGTCAAGACCGAGTACCACGATTGAACAGCGACGGCACGGTACAGCTGTGGGACCCCCTGCTGCGGCTGTGCCACTGGTCGATCGCCGTGGTGTTCTTCGCCAACTACTTCTTCAACGAAGAGGGTGAAGGCTGGCACCAGTGGCTGGGCTACTACGCACTAGCCGTTGTGGTGGTGCGTGTGGTCTGGGGCTTTGTCGGGCCACGCAGCGCGCGCTGGGCCGATTTCTGGCCATCCCCGGCAAGCCTGGTCGGACATGCCCGTGCGCTGCTGCATGGGGGGCTTGACCATCATATGGGGCATTCGCCGATTGGCGCCCTGGTGATGGTGCTGATGCTGACTTGTATCGCCGGCCTGGGCCTTACCGGGTGGGCGTCGCAGGAGGTGGACGCACTGTTTGGTGTCGACTGGCCGATGGACCTGCACAGCTGGCTGGCCAACGCGCTGCTGGTGCTGGTTTGCGTGCATGTGCTGGCGGCCATCTACGAGAGCGTGCGCATGCGGGAAAACCTGCCGTGGTCGATGATCACGGGGCGCCGTCGGCACCGCGATTGACGTTGGCAGCCACTTCCCGGCTGAACCTGCTCCCACAGCTACTGCGCAGCCCTCAAGATCTGCGCGGTCTCTGTGGGCAGGTTTACCCGCGAGGAGGCCGGCACAGGCAAACCTTGGTTTTGAATCCCTTTGATCACCCCGTAATATGTGTCGGATAACCTGCGGGGGTAGTCTCACCCTCTGATCAACCGGAATCGCCCATGGCGGCGCTTCCCCCGGCATAAACCTGACGAGGTACAGACATTGGCCATCATTCATCCTAAGGTCCGCGGTTTCATCTGCACCACGACTCACCCGAAGGGCTGCGAGCTCAACGTCCGTGACCAGATCGAAGCCACCCGCAAGCTGGGCGTGCGCGAGGATGGCCCGAAGAAGGTTCTGGTCATCGGTGCTTCCAGCGGCTACGGCCTGGCAGCTCGCATCACCGCGGCGTTCGGCTTCAAGGCCGACACCTTGGGCGTGTTCTTCGAAAAACCAGGCACCGAGACCAAGGCCGGCACCGCTGGCTGGTACAACGCTGCAGCCTTCGACAAGTTCGCCAAGGCCGAGGGCCTGTACAGCAAATCGATCAATGGTGACGCCTTCTCCGACGAAGCTCGTGCCAAGGTCATCGAACTGATCAAGAACGAAATGGGCGGCAAGGTCGACCTGGTCATCTACTCGCTGGCCTCGCCAGTGCGCAAGCTGCCGCAGACCGGTGAACTGGTGCGTTCGGCCCTGAAGCCGATCGGCCAGCCGTACAAGTCGACCGCCATCGACACCAACAAGGACACCATCATCGAGGCCAGCATCGAGCCGGCTACCGAGCAGGAAATCGCCGATACCGTCACCGTCATGGGTGGCCAGGACTGGCAGTTGTGGATCGACGCCCTGGCTGGCGCCAACGTGCTGGCCGAAGGCGCCCGCACCGTGGCCTTCAGCTACATCGGCAGCGACATCACCTGGCCGATCTACTGGCACGGTGCGCTGGGCCAGGCCAAGCAGGACCTGGACGAAACCGCCCTGCGCCTGGACAAGAAGCTGGCCGGTGAAGTCAAGGGCGGCGCCAACGTGGCGGTGCTGAAGTCGGTGGTTACCCAGGCCAGCTCGGCAATCCCGGTGATGCCGCTGTACCTGTCGATGGTGTTCAAGATCATGCAGGAGAAGGGTGTTCACGAAGGCACCCAGGACCAGCTGGACCGCATGTACCGCGACCGCATGTACCGTGCCGACGGCGCGCCGGCCGAGGTCGACGAGAAGGGCCGCCTGCGCCTGGACGACTGGGAACTGCGTGATGACGTGCAGGACGCTTGCAAGGCGCTGTGGCCACAGGTGACCACCGAGAACCTGTTCGAGCTGACCGACTATGCCGGTTACAAGAAGCAGTTCCTCAACCTGTTCGGCTTCGAGCGCGCTGACGTCAACTACGACGAAGACGTGGCTACCGATGTGAAGTTCGACTGCATCGAGCTGTAATCGATGCCGGCCTGTACCGGCCCTTTCGCGGGTAAACCCGCTCCCACAGGGATCCCTTTTAACTTGAGGGAGATGGAGTACCTGTAGGAGCGGGTTTACCCGCGAAGAGGCCGGTACAGGCTATAAAATCTTTGCTAGCTTTGGCGCACAACAACAGGGAATGTGCCATGAGCAGCCTCACCCAACCCGCCACTGCCTTTCGCCACACCGCAGCCGACGGCTACAGCCTCGGCGGTTTCCGCTGGCGCCACGCCCGACCTGACCCCCAGCGCCCGCTGGTGATCATCAACGCTGCCACTTCGGTACGCTGCCACTACTACTCGCGTTTCGCCGACTACCTGTTCGCCCAGGGGTGCGATGTGCTGACATACGACTACCGTGGCATTGGCGAATCCCGCCCGGCCTCGCTGCGTGGCTTCCAGGCATCCTGGAGCGACTGGGGCCGGCTGGATTTCGAAGCCATGCTGGTGAATGCCGCAGAACATTTCCCCGGCCAGCCGGTGGATGTGGTGGGGCACAGTTTTGGCGGCTGCGCAGTGGGGCTGGCACCGTCGGCGCACAAGGTACGCCGGGTGGTGATGGTTGGCGCGCAATTCGCCTACTGGCGCGATTATGCGGCTGACCAGCGTTGGCAGCTGTTCTGCAAGTGGCATGTGGTAATGCCGCTGCTCACCCGTGTGTTCGGTTATTTTCCCGGCAAGCGTCTGGGTTGGCTGGAGGACACGCCATCCGGCGTGGTGCACGATTGGACCACCCGTACCCCGCGCTATGAGCACCGACCCAGCGGGCGTGCACTGGAGGCACTACCGTTCGCCCAGGTGCGGGCGGCGACGCTGGCCATCAGCCTGACCGATGATCCCTTTGGTACCGTGGCGGCGACCGAGCGTTTGCTGGGTTATCTGCAGGGCGCCGAGCGCCAGCACCTGCGTATTGCGCCTGTGGATATCTCGGTCGATGAAATTGGCCATTTCGCGTTCTTCCATGACCGCTTTCGCGAAAGTTTGTGGCCGGTGGCCTTGCAGTGGTTGCAGCAGGGTGGCTTGGCGGGAGGGGTGCCGGGAACCATCATCAGCTGAGGTTGGTTTCGAGATTTTGGGGCCGCTCTGCGGCCCTATCGCGACACAAGGCCGCTCCTACAAGGGAACGCGGTCTTCTGTAGGAGCGGCCTTGTGTCGCGATGGGCTGCAAAGCAGCCCCGGCTATCTCAAGCCTTGCGCGCAAGCGGCAGCTCGGCGAACTTGACGCCCGCCAGCCCATGCTTGATCAGCGCACGGATATTGCCATGGTCGCTGCCCTCGGGCGTGGCCACCACGTCACGGTAGTGCTCGCCAAAGGCCAGCAGCGCTTCCTGGTCGCTCAGCCCTTCCAGCAGCGCCAGGCCCAGGGTCTTGCACGAACCTTCGTTCTGCCCGGCTGCATTCGCCACGCCGCCATTGTCGAAGGCCTGTGGCTGGTAGCTGTAGTTGTCGGCAATGAACGCCAGGGTGTCGGCAAACACGTGTTGGCCGCTGGCCAGGCTGGCGCGCAGGGTGTTCAGGTCAGTCACGAGGTTTTCCTTTTTCGAACGCCGCTTGTTGGTCGGCGCTGGCTTCTTTCTGGTATTGGGCTTTCCACTCGGCGTAAGGCATGCCGTACACCGCTTCGCGGGCGTCATCCAGGCTCAGGTCGAGCTGGCGCTCGTCAGCCGCGGCCTTGTACCACTTGGACAGGCAGTTGCGGCAGAAGCCGGACAGGTTCATCAGGTCGATGTTCTGCACGTCGGTGCGCTTCTGCAGGTGTTCGACCAGGCGCCGGAACGCGGCGGCCTCGAGTTCGAGCTGTTGCTGTGGGGTCATGGGCTTCTCTCAGGTCATGCGGTTCTTCAGGTGGCGGCCACCGTTGATGACCACCTGGCTGCCGGTGCTGTACTGGCTGGCGAGCAGGTACTTGACCGTCTCGATCAGCGGGCCGGCGCCGGGTTCGAACTCCAGCAGGGCCTTTTTCAGGGTCTGCTGGCGGTAGGTTTCGTCACCCCCTTCCTTGAGGATCAGCAGCCCGGGCAGGATACCGTTCACACGCACCTTGGGCGCATATTTTTCGGCGAAAGACAGCACCATGTTCTGCAACGCGGCCTTGGTCGCGGCGTAGCCGATGTGGCTTTTGCTGCCGCGCGAAGAGGTTTCGTCGCAAATGTGGATGATGTCGGCCTTTTCCACCTTGGCCAGCAGGTCGCCCAAGGCCAGGTTGAGGTGGTAGGGCGCTTCGACGTGAAGGCGGAACATGGTCTCGAGGTTGTCGAGGCCATCGTCGAGCCACAACGAGGCGTTGTGGATGATCGCGCGCAGGCCGTCGTAATGGTTGTGCAAGTAGTCGATCAGGGCCTGTCGATCGGCCAGCTGGCACAGGTCAGCCTGGAACTGCACGATGTTCGGGTGAGCCGCTTGTGGCTGGACGCTGCGGCTGGCACTGACCACCGTATGGCCGGCCTGCGCCAGTTCAAGGGCCAGGGCCAGCCCGACGCGCTGGCTGGCTCCGGTAACGAGAATGGGGCTGTTCATGTTCGGGGCGGTCAACTTGTCTGTCCTTTGGTTGCCGCCCAGCATACCCGAACTGTCTACCGCGTGTACGGCCTGGCCTCAGCGGCTGCGCAGGGCGCCGGCAGGGGCGGGGGACGCATGCAGCCAGCCGGCCAGCAGACGGGTGGACAGGGGGATGAACAGGTAGACCATCACCGGCGTCAGGCCCAGGGTGCTGAGCAATACCCGTGGTACCAGGTCCAGCGCAGCGAGCCAGTGGCCGAACACCAGGTTGAACACCAGCGAGACCGGGAAGAAGGCCAGCCAGATGGCCACAGCCTGCTTCCAGCGTGGTGGTTTTTGCACCATGTTGGTGCCAAACCAGTCGTCGATGCCGCTCACGCGCGCTTCCTTGGGGCGTTCGAAAAGGCCGTTGCCGCGTTGCAACCAGGCCCGACGCGAGGCGGAATGTTCCCAGGCATGCAGAGTCGGCTCGTCGCTGAAACGAAAGATGATCTGGAATTCGTCGCTGTCGCGGGGTGGCGCGAGGATGCCCGAGCCAAGGTAGCCGGGGAAGTCGGTGGCCAGCTGCTCGCCTTCATGCAGCCAGGCCAGCAGGTCCTGGTAGCGGCCATGGGCGGCGCGGCGCGACACCATCAAGGTGACGGGTGGGGTAGACATCGTGTATCTCCTGGCAACGGGGCTGGCGGGTAGCCGGCCCCTTTGGCTGAGTGGCCCGGGGTGGTGGGCGACACAGGCATGCATGCAAGAATCGGGCGCGGATTATCGCCCATCTGCGATCTTCGGCAACTGTAAGCCGGCAAACGGTTGCGCCCCAGCGCCTGGTATTGCCGTAGTAGACTAGGTGTTCAACTTGGACACACAGGGAACCCCGTGCAGATGAACGAACAGGGACTGAATCCGGTAATCGATGCGGGCCTCGCGCAGGACCTGTTTCCGATCCGTGAGGTTTCCCGCCTGACTGGCGTCAATGCCGTGACCTTGCGCGCCTGGGAGCGCCGCCACGGTCTGATCCAGCCTACCCGCACCGACAGCGGCCACCGCCTGTATTCCCAGGCCGACATCGATGACATCCGCCGCATCCTTGGCTGGCTGGAGCGCGGCGTTGCGGTAAGCAAGGTTGCCAGCATCCTCGCGCGCGACCATGCCCGTGCCGGGCAGGCAGGTGTCGCGACTGGCGCATGGGGGCGCTGGCAGCAGCAAATTCGCCAGGCGTTACAACGTTTTGACCTTGTCGGCCTGGACCGCCTGTTCGACGAGGTATTTGCCGCCTGCACCCTGGACCAGGTATTCAGTGAAGTGTTCATGCCTGTGTGGCATGACCTGGCGGCCGGTCAGGGCGGCTACGGGCAGGCCAGCGAGTGGCTGTTCCTCGATCAGTTCCTGCGTGGCCGGGTGTATACCCGCTTGCAACTCGCCCGCGCGCCGCGCAGCCGCATGGTGCTGCTGGCGCCATTGCCGGGGCAGTGCCACGAGTTGGATTTGCTGGTGACCAGCCTGACCTTGGGCTGCGATGAAGTTGGCGTGACGCCACTGGCGAGCGCGCAGCCGCTGGCAGAACTGGCACTGGTCTGCGAACGCCTGAAACCGGATGCCCTGGTGCTGTTTTCCCATCAGCCGCCCACGACGGAGCTCACACGGCGGCTGACGCGCCTGGTGGCTGGGCTGGAGTGCCCGTTGTTACTGGCGGGTGAAGCGGCGGAACTGGCACAGGACAGCCTGGCTGGCAGCCCGATCGCTTGCCTGGGTGCGCAGGGTAGCGTGATGCGCCAGCGTTTGCGGCAGTTTCTGGCCGGTCAGTTCGATACCTGAGTGTGTAGCTCGGGGTGGGCCCGGCGATGGGCCTGGAGGATGTAGTCGCGCAGGCGTTCGATCTCTTCGGCCGGGCTTTGGCTGAGGTCGTAGGCTGCCAGGTCCGGGCCGATGCGCCGGCCCAGCACGCCATGCAGTTCGATGGGGGGGATGCCATCAGGGGCGAAGCGCAATTCGAAGTGGGCTGGTGCCGCTGGCAGGCCACGGACTTCCAGCAATGTACCCTTGAACGAGATCTCGCGAACCCACAGGCCAGTTTCCTGCCCATGGGCATCGAGCAGTGCGCTCGGCTTCTCCATCGACAGGCGCCAGGGGCGCAGCATGGGGCCGTCCTCGTAGATTTCCGGTGAGCCCAGTTGCAGGTGCAGGGCGTGGAACTCGTCTTCCACCAGTTGCAGCGGGAAGCTGATTTGCTGGTTGTTGAACTGGGCCTGCAGGGTTACCTGCTCGTTGGCCACCAAGCGGGTGAGCAAGCTCTGGATGCGGCGGTCGCCATTGACCAGCAGGCTCGACATGGGGTCGGCCAGGTTCAACTGCGGCGAATGCTGCATGTTCTGTATGAAATCCAGCTCGTCCTGGGTCAGGAGCGCTTCTGCTTGCATGATCGAACTCGATGGCGATTTCTTCAACGGGATTGACCGTGCGTGGCGTACTTGGTTCAGGTGCGTTCGTCGGGTTTCCGACGAACGCGCAGTTGCGCCAGTTCCCGCTCCAGTTCGACCTGGCGAGTGACGTCTTTCTGGATACCGATGAAGTAGGTGCGCTGTTCGGCGTCGTGCCTTACCGGGGTGATCGACAGTTCGTTCCAGAAAGCGCTGCCATCCTTGCGGTAGTTGCGCAGCACTTCGCGGCACGGTCGGCCTTCGGCCAGGGCCTTGCGGATGCGGGCGCGGCCAAGCTGGTCGCGGTCGTCGGCCTGCAGGAAGCGGCAATCCTGGTAGAGGATTTCGTCACGGCTGTAGCCGGTCAGGCGTTCGAAGGCCGCGTTCACGTAGATGAGGATGGTGTCGTCGCCTTCCTGTTCGGCGACCACGATGCCGTCATTGGACGCATCGACCATGGATTGCAGTAGTTGCGCGTTGATCATGTTCGGGCCATTGAATAAACAAGGGTGCGAAGCAGGGCTTAGGATGGTGACTTTGGTAGAGGCGGCCTTTTGCCAGCGCCGGATGCTAGTATCCTACGTTTTCACTCAGTTTCGGAATCCACTACCCGATGAAAGTCGCCATTATTTCCGGATCGGTCTACGGCACCGCCGAAGAAGTCGCCCGTCACGCTGAATCGCTGCTCAAGGCTGCGGGCCTGGAGGCCTGGCATGCGGCGCGCGCCACCTTGCAGGACCTTGAAGGTTTCGCCCCCGACGCCTTGCTGGCCGTGACCTCGACCACTGGCATGGGCGAACTGCCGGACAACCTCATGCCGTTGTATTGCAGCATTCGCGATACCCTGCCTGCGGCCTGGCGTGGTCTGCCGGGTGCGGTGATTGCCTTGGGCGACAGCAGTTATGGCGATACCTATTGCGGTGGTGGCGAGCAGATGCGCGAACTTTTTGCCGAACTGGGCGTGCGCGAAGTGCAACCGATGTTGCGCCTGGATGCCAGCGAGACGGTGACTCCGGAGGCGGATGCAGAGCCTTGGTTGGCTGAGCTTGTTCAAGCACTGAAGGCCTGACTCGAGGCTTCACGCGAGCCCTTGTAGGAGCGGCCTTGTGTCGCGAAAGGGCTGCAAAGCAGCCCCTGGATTCGGCAGCGCAGCAGATATTGCTGGGGCTGCTTTGCAGCCCTTTCGCGACACAAGGCCGCTCCTACAGGGATCGCGTCAGCCGTGATGTTTGCGTAGTAAAGACAACCACGCCTGCGCCGCCCGTGACAGATACGCCCCGCGCCGCCAGATGAACGCGATATCCCAACGCAAATCCGCCGGTGAGCGAAGGGGCAGGCGCACCACACCGGGGCGCCCCAGCGCTTTCGCCACCACACGGGGCAGCAACACCACACCCTGGCCCGCCGCTGCCAGCGCCGTGAGGAAATCCGCCTGGCCACTGCGACCGCCTTCCTTGGGGGTAAAACCCTGCTGCTGGCACGCCTTCAGCAGCCGGTCATTGAGCACGAAGCTGCGTTGGTAAAGCAGGAACGGGGTATCGGCCAGCTGCCACAGATCTACCGCTTCCTGGCCTGCCAGCTCGTGCCCGGCAGGCAACAGTGCATCCATTGGCTCGTTGCAGAACGGCTGGTAGTCGAACGCCTCGTCACTGGGCGTCAGGCTGCCTCCCAGTTCCAGTTCGCCACTTCTGACCGCCTGTTCGATGCTGCGACTGCCACCTTCTAGCAAGTGGATTGCAATGTTCGGGTGACGCCGCCGATATTCGGCGAACAACCCGGCGAACAGCGCGTCGCTGCCCAGCATCGGCAGGCCCAGCCGCAGTTCGCCGCGGCTCATCTGGCTGAGGTCGTCCAGTTCGCCGAGCAATGCCTGACGTTGACGCAGCAAGGCTTCGCCGCGCTCCAGGACGATGCGCCCGGCAGCGGTCAGGTGCAACTGCGAGGCCTGGCGCTCCAGCAGCGGCTGGCCCACATCTTGCTCCAACTGAGCCACCTGCTTGCTCACCGCCGACTGGCTGATGTGCAGGGTCTGCGCGGCCTGGGTAAAACCGCCGCGGTGGACCACTTCGATAAAGCTGCGCAGCTGTTTGAATTCCATGATCACAATTCCATTCTGGAATGTTGTTCAGTCTAACAATTCGCTTCTGGCCTAGGCAGCCAAAACTTAAAATGAGGGCCTGTAGAGGACCCCCCCATGAAACCTGCGTTGTTGAAAAAAGCCCTGCGCCTGCTCGTCGAGCTGGCGATCCTCTGTGCTCTGTTCCTGCTCGGTGGCCAGCTTGCCACTTGGTTGGGCTGGCCGATTCCTGGCGGAGTGATGGGCTTGGCATTGCTGCTGTTGCTGTTTGCCTCAGGTGTGCTCAAGCCAGCCATGCTGCAACTGGGCGCAGGCTGGCTGATGGCTGAGATGCTGCTGTTCTTCATTCCGGCGCTGATGAGCCTGCTCGATTATGGCGCTCTGATCCGTGACGAGGGCTGGCGCATCCTGCTGGTGATTGCCGTGAGCACCCTGACGGTAATGGTGGTGACCGCGTTGACTGTGGAACTGGTGTGCCGCTGGAGGTTGCGCCATGAGCCTTGAACCCATGCCGCTGTTCTGGCTGGCCCTGACCTTGCTGGCGTACCTGGGCAGCCGCTGGCTGTACCGGCGCAGCGGGCGCTACCTGCTGTCGCCGCTGATCCTGGTGCCGGTACTGTTGCTGGCGGTGGCCGTGCCGCTGCACACCGCTTATGCCGAGTACGCCCGCAACACCCACTGGCTGATGAGTGTGCTTGGCCCGGTGACCGTGGCATTTGCGGTGCCGATCTGGCAGCAACGGGCCATGCTGGCGCGCCACTGGCCGGCACTGATGATGGGTATGGTCGCCGGTAGTAGCGCTTCGATCGCCAGTTCCTGGGGGTTGGCTCATATGTTGGCGCTGGACAGCGCGACCAGCCTGTCGCTGGTGCCGCGTTCTATCACCACGCCCTTTGCCATGCCACTGGCCCATGACCTGGGTGGCGTACCGGAGCTCACGGCGGTGTTCGTGATGTTCACCGGCGTACTGGGCGCCATGCTCGGCGGCGTGCTACTGCGCTGGTTGCCGTTGCGCACGCCGCTGGCGCGGGGCGCGCTGTTCGGTGTGGGCGCCCATGGTGCCGGTGTCAGCCGGGCACAGGAGGTAGGCCGGGAGGAGGGTTCGGTGGCCGGCCTGGTCATGGTCCTGACCGGGCTGTTGAACCTGTTCGCGGCACCGCTGCTGGCTGTGCTGCTCTGACCGTTCGTGCCACTGACTCGCCAAGTCATCAAGCTGGCTGGCAACGCAAGTTCCAGCCCATGGGCTGCTGGCTAGACTCAGCCTCGACATAGAGAGCACATGTAAGTGCCGAGGTGACATGCAATGACCGCAGCCTTGCTCTATTCCGCCAACACCACTTCACCGGGACCGTTCTGATGCCCATGGCCGAAATTCCATTGTGCGTCTGGCGTACCCGGGGACAGAGTTTCAGCTTCCGGGGCCAGAGCATCCGTTACTGGACCGCAGGGCAAGGAGAGCCCCTGCTTCTGTTGCACGGTTTCCCCACCGCCAGCTGGGATTGGCACTACCTTTGGGGGCCTTTGGCCCAGCGCTTCCGGGTTATCGCCTGTGACATGCTCGGCTTTGGCGATTCGGCCAAACCGGTCGATCACGTGTATAGCCTGATGGAGCAGGCCGACCTGCAGCAGGCTTTGCTCGCCGAGCTGAAGGTCGACCAGCCGGTGCATCTGTTGGCCCATGACTACGGCGGCAGTGTGGCCCAGGAAATGCTGGCGCGGCATCATGAACAGCGCGCCAGCATTGCCAGCTGCGTGTTCCTCAACAGCGGGCTGTTCCCCGAAAGCTGCCGCATGCTGCTGGTACAGAAGCTGTTGCTCAGCCGCCTGGGCTGGCTGGTAGGGCGCTCGTTCGGTCGCGACGACCTGGTGCGCAACGTGACCCAGGTCTACGGCCCTTGCACCCACCCTAGTGAAAGTGCGCTGGATGACTTCTGGAGCCTGATAGCCGCCAACCGTGGCACGCGCATCCTGCACAAGCTGGTGGGTTATATGCCAGAGCGCAGGTTGCACCGGGACCGCTGGGTTGGCGCGATGCAGCACGAAGGCGTGCCGCTGCGTTTCATCAATGGCGTGGACGACCCGCTTTCCGGCGCACACATGGTGGAGCGCTACCGGCAACTGGTGCCGGAGCCGGACACCGTGCAGTTGCAGGGCATCGGCCATTACCCGCATACCGAAGCGCCGGTGCAGGTGCTACGCCATTACCTGGCCTTTCGTGAACAACCGCTGAGCTGTTTCCAGCAGAAAGTGGCGTGGTCCTGACAGGGCCTCATCGCCGGCAAGGCGGCTCCCACAGGTACAGCGCATGCCTGGAGGCCGGCGCGGTTGGTGTGGGAGCTGGCTTGCCGGCGATGGGCCGCAAAGCGGCCCCATAACCATCGTGCTGCGTTATTGCCAGGCATTCAGCCTGCGTGAGCTTGATTGTCCGCCCGCCGCTGGCGGCGGACACTCGGCCTACCTGAACCTGCCTGGAGCCATGAGCATGAGCGAGCCTGTCTGTCTGCAAGATCGCGTGGTGATAGTCACCGGAGCCGGGGGCGGCCTGGGCCGTGCCCATGCGCTGCTGTTCGCTGCCCGTGGTGCGCGGGTGGTGGTCAACGACCTCGGCGGGTCCACCCACGGTGAAGGTGCCAGCGCCTCCGCCGCCGACCGGGTAGTAGAGGAGATCCGCGCTGCCGGGGGCAGTGCCATTGCCAACCATGATTCGGTCAGCCACGGCGCGCGTATTGTCGAGCAGGCCCTGGACAGCTTCGGCCGGGTCGATGTGCTGGTGAACAATGCCGGCATCCTGCGTGACAAAACCTTCCACAAGATGGAAGACAGCGACTGGGAGCAGGTGTATCAGGTGCATGTCGAGGGGGCTTACAAGGTCACCCGCGCCGCCTGGCCGCACCTGCGCGAGCAGAACTGGGGGCGGGTGATCTTCACCGCTTCCACGTCCGGCATCTACGGCAACTTCGGCCAGGCCAATTACGGCATGGCCAAACTGGGCCTGTATGGGCTGACACGTACCCTGGCGATCGAAGGGCGCAAGCACGGCATCCTGGTCAACGCCATCGCCCCCACGGGTGGCACCCGCATGACCGAAGGGTTGATCCCGCCCCAGGTGTTCGAGCGGCTCAAGCCTGAGCTGGTCAGCCCGCTGGTGGTGTATTTGGGCAGCGAGCAGTGCCAGGGCAGTGGTGAGCTGTTCGAAGTGGGTGGCGGTTGGGTGGGCAAGGTGCGTTGGGAGCGCAGCCTGGGGGTAGGCTTCGATCCGCGTGAAGGCTTTACTCCGGAGCAGGTGGCGGAGAACTGGGCACGGATTGGCGACTTCGACGGGGCAGTGCACCCACAGGACAGCTTGCAGGCGTTGCAGCAGATGATGGCGAACTTGCAGAAGTATCCGCTGGGCTGAGCTTTGTACTACCTGTGCTGGCCTCTTCGCGGGCTTGCCCGCTCCCACAGGGATATCACTGCCCTCAGGCTTGGTGATATCCCTGTGGGAGCGGGCCAGCCCGCGAAGAGGCCAGCACAGGCGACGGAAATTTTCAGGGCAAATAAAAAAGGCCGCTGCAAGCCGCAGCGGCCAATCGAGACGTCAGATCAAGGAGCTTCAAAATCTACGTCGGTGAACCTCGCAGGCCTGAAAGGCGGGGGGGAGAGCCCTTCATGCCGGCCAGTGAGGTAAGAATAAGCGCCTGATCCTGCAGGAAAAATAGCCGCTTATGACATTCACCTTTACGTATCGGGCAATAGTGCCGAAGGCGCTCAGTTGGCGGGCGAATAGCCCATGCGCCAGCTGGTTTCCCGTGCTGCTGCCAGCAACCGTTGCGCCGCCGGACCATGCTCGTCGGCATGGAAGATCGAGGTCGGCCCGACCACCGTCATCACCGCGGCGATCTGCCCCATGGCATTGAACACCGGGGCCGACAGCGCATCCACGCCCGGCATCAACAGCCCGTGCACATGGTGCAGGCCACGTTCACGAATGCCCGCCAGTACTGCCTGGTAGTCGGCGGCGCTGTGCTGCAGGGCGGCCAGTTCCCGGTCACGCAATTCCACGGTCTCGCGCTGGGGAAGATAGGCGGCGAACACCAGCCCGGTGGACGAAGTGAGCAGCGGCAGAACCGAGCCGATCTGCGTTACCACCGTGACCGCGCGTACTGCCGGCTCGATGCTGACCACTGTCGCGCCCTGGTTGCCCCATACGGCAACGAAGCAGCTCTCGTTCAGTTCATCGCGCAGCTGTGACAATGGCAGCGCGGCAATCTTCAGCACATCGATGCTGCCCAGCGCCGCCAGCCCTACCCGAAGAGCCTCGCGCCCCAGGGCGTAATGGTTGGTGGCCGCATCCTGTTCGGCAAAACCGCTGGCGATCAACGCCTGCAGGTAACGGTGCACCTTGCTCGCTGGCATCTGCACATGTTCCGCCAGACGCGACAGGGAGGTGGACGGGGAGAGCTCGGCAAGAGCCTTCAGGATGTCGGTGCCGACCTCCGCCGAGCGGACTTTCTGCTTGCCGTTGTCGGCGGGGGAGCTGGCTTTTGCCATGGACATCTTCTTCCGGATTCTTCGAGTCGCGCCTTTATAGCTTGACGCATTGCCCGTAGCAAATTACGTTATTCGTAATCTGATTACGATAAAAACAATGCAGACGCGCTGCCACCCCGCCCCGGGCCAGCAGCCAGCTGCCAGCAACGGCTCGGCCAGAGCCCGGAGGCATCGATGAATCGCGATACGTCACCCGACCTTCACTACCTCAGCGGCTTCGGCAACGAGTTTGCCAGCGAAGCGCTGCCAGGGGCCTTGCCGGTCGGGCAGAACTCGCCGCAGAAGGCGCCCTATGGGCTGTACGCCGAGCTGCTCTCGGGGACGGCGTTCACCATGACCCGCAGCGAACTGCGCCGCACGTGGCTGTACCGTATTCGCCCATCTGCCTTGCATCCCCGTTTCGAGCGCCTGGCGCGCCAGCCGCTGACCGGCCCGCTGGGGGCCATCACCCCCAACCGCCTGCGCTGGAACCCCCAGCCGATCCCCGTCGAACCGACCGATTTCATCGAGGGCTGGCTGCCCATGGTGGCCAACGCCGCTGCGGAAAAACCGGCCGGCGTGAGCATCTACATCTACCGCGCCAACCGGTCGATGGAGCGGGTGTTCTTCAACGCCGACGGTGAACTACTGCTGGTGCCGCAACAGGGCCGCCTGCGCATTGCCACCGAACTGGGGGTGATGGAAGTCGAGCCGCTGGAAATCGCGGTCATCCCGCGTGGCATGAAGTTTCGGGTGGAACTGCTCGACGGCGAGGCCCGCGGCTATATCGCCGAAAACCACGGCGCGCCGCTGCGCATCCCGGACCTGGGCCCGATCGGCAGCAACGGGCTGGCCAACCCGCGCGACTTCCTCACCCCTGTGGCGCGCTACGAAGAGGCCGATGGCCCGGTGCAGCTGGTGCAGAAGTTCCTGGGCGAACATTGGGCCTGCGAACTGCAGCACTCGCCACTGGACGTGGTCGCCTGGCATGGCAGCAACGTGCCGTACAAGTACGACCTGCGTCGCTTCAACACCATCGGTACGGTCAGCTTCGACCACCCGGACCCGTCGATCTTCACTGTGCTGACCTCGCCGACCAGCGTGCATGGCATGGCCAACATGGACTTCGTGATCTTCCCGCCACGCTGGATGGTGGCCGAGAACACCTTCCGTCCACCATGGTTCCACCGCAACCTGATGAACGAGTTCATGGGCCTGATCAATGGTGCCTACGACGCCAAGGCCGAGGGCTTCCTGCCGGGTGGCGCCTCGCTGCACGGGGTTATGAGCGCCCATGGCCCCGACGCCGAAACCTGCGAAAAGGCTATTGCTGCCGACCTGGCACCGCACAAGATCGACAACACCATGGCCTTCATGTTCGAGACCAGCCAGGTGCTGCGCCCGAGCCTGCAAGCCCTTGAATGCCCGCAGTTGCAGGCCGACTACGATAGTTGCTGGGCCACCTTGCCGAGCACCTTCAACCCGAACCGGAGATAACCCATGAATCAGACCGCCATTGCCCGTAGCTGGGTCGAGCACGCCAACGGGCACAGCGACTTCCCGCTGCAGAACCTGCCGTTGGGCATCTTCAGCCGGCCGGGTGAAGCCAAGCGCTGTGGCGTGGCCATCGGCGACGCGATCCTCGACCTGGAGGCGGTGCTGGCCGCAGGCCTGTTCGACGGTGCCGCCAAGGCCGCGGTCGAGGCCACCCGTGGTGGGGTCTTGAACGCATTCTTCGCCCTCGGCCGCGGTGCCCGCGTCGCCCTGCGCGAGCGCCTGCTGGTGCTGCTGGGCGAACACAGTGAACATAAGGCGGCACTGCAGGCCGCCCTGTACCCGGCCAGCGCCTGCCAGCTGCATGTACCGGCGCAGATCGGTGACTACACCGACTTCTACGTGGGCATCGAGCACGCCAAGAACGTGGGCAAGCTGTTCCGCCCCGACAACCCGCTGCTGCCCAACTACAAGTACGTGCCGATCGGTTATCACGGCCGTGCCTCGACCATCCGCCCGTCCGGCACCGATGTGCGCCGGCCCAAGGGCCAGACGCTGCCGGCCGGGCACACCGAGCCAAGCTTCGGCCCCTGCGCGCGCCTGGACTACGAGCTGGAGCTGGGTATCTGGATCGGCCAGGGCAACGACATTGGTCAGGCGATCCCGGTAGGCGATGCCGCCGAGCACGTGGCTGGCCTGTGCCTGCTCAACGACTGGTCGGCGCGCGATATCCAGGCCTGGGAATACCAGCCGCTGGGGCCGTTCCTGTCCAAGAGCTTCATCACCACCATCTCGCCTTGGGTAGTTACCGCCGAAGCGCTTGAGCCGTTCCGTTGTGCCCAGCCCTCACGCCCGGAAGGCGACCCGCAGCCACTTTCGTACCTGCTGGACAAGCGCGACCAGGCCGCTGGTGCATTCGATATCGAGCTTGAGGTACTGCTGCTGACCGAGCGCATGCGCGAGCAGGATCTTGCCCCGCACCGCCTGACCCTGAGCAACACCCGCAGCATGTACTGGACCGTGGCGCAGCTGGTCGCGCACCACAGCGTCAACGGCTGCCAGTTGCAACCGGGCGACCTGTTCGGTTCGGGCACGCTGTCGGGCGCCACTCCAGGTTCGTTCGGCAGCCTGCTGGAGATAACCGAAGGGGGCAAGCACCCGGTGGAACTGGCCAGTGGCGAGGTGCGCAAGTTCCTCGAAGACGGCGACGAGATCATCCTGCGTGCCCGCTGCGTGCGTGATGGCGTGGCCAGCATCGGTTTCGGTGAATGCCGCGGCACGGTCATCGCGGCCAACTGAGGAGGCACGGGCATGGAGCTGTACACCTATTACCGTTCCACCTCGTCCTACCGGGTGCGCATTGCCCTGGCGCTGAAGGGGCTGGCCTACCAGTCCGTGCCGGTCAACCTGTTGCAGGGTGAGCAGCGCGGTTCGGGCTATGTCGCGGTCAACCCGCAGGGCCGCGTGCCGGCCTTGCGCACCGATGGCGGTGAGCTGCTGGTGCAGTCGCCGGCGATCATCGAGTACCTGGAGGAGGTTTATCCACAGCCCGCGCTGCTGCCTTCTGCGGCCGAGGCGCGCGCCAAGGTACGGGGCGTGGCGGCGATCATCGGCTGCGACATCCACCCGCTGCACAACGTAAGCGTGCTCAACCGGCTGCGCCAGGCCGGCCAGGACGAAAGCCAGGTCAACCAGTGGATTGGTCACTGGATCAGCCAAGGGCTGGCGGCAGTTGAGCAACTGATAGGCGATCATGGCTTCTGCTTCGGCGATGAGCCGGGCCTGGCGGATGTCTATCTGATCCCGCAGTTGTACGCGGCCGAACGCTTCAACATCGACCTCGACAGTTTCCCGCGCATCCTTCGGGTTGCCGCCCTTGCGGCCGAGCACGCGGCGTTCGCCCAGGCCCACCCCGCCCTGCAGCCGGACAGCCCGGCTCAGTGAATGGAACGGTTCGCCGCCGGAAGCTTGCCGATACGTTCGGAAAGCTTCAGGCGCTGGACCGGGTCCTCTGTCAGCAATAACGCATGCTCCAGATCAAAGCGCTCGGCCTGCGGGCAATCCAGATGCTGGTATAGCGAAGCGCGAGTCACATAGTCGCTGACCTGCACCGGGCCCAGTTGCATGACCCGCTCGGCATCGATCAGTGCCGCCAGGTGGTTGTCGTTGCTTATATGCAACTGGCGCAGGTTGCGTGACAGGCGTTGCAGCATCTGCAGCGGGCTGGCACTGCGCATGTGTTCGGCAGTCAGCGCTACATGCGGGCCGAACTGGCGAGCCAGCAGCTCACGGCAGTCGTTGGGGTAGAGACGCCGGCCGCCACAGGGGTCAAGCAGGTGATCGGCACCCGGCACGCGCAGCAGGAAATGGCCAGGGAAGCCTACGCCCTCAAGGGGTATGGACAGACGCCGGGCCAGTTCCAGGGCGAGGATGGCAAGTGTCAGTGGTTGGCCACGGCGGCGTTGCAGCACCTTGTCCATCATCGCGGCATGCGGGCGCAGCGGGTGATATTCATCCTGCTGGAAGCCCAGGGCATTGAGTTGGCGCAGCAGTGGCTGTGCCAGTTCGCACAGCGGCAGCATCGGCAGATTGGTGCTTATCTCACGCTGCAGGTCATGCAGCTTGGCAAGGCTGGCCGCGGGCTCGACGCTTCGGTCGTGCTCGGCGGCAATCCATAATGCGGCTTCCAGCAGGGCGACGGGCTCGCGTTCCAGGCAGGCCAGGCAGGCTTGACGTGGCTTCATGGGGCTTCTCCACACACGTTTGAGTATTAGCCGTGGCGCGCGGTTTCGTCCAGTGGTCCGGCGGCGCTACCAGCCCAAGGGCCGTGCCTATACTGGAAAGAGCACCTCGTAGGGGAGCCTGTCGATGTTCGCGCTGATGCAAAGCACCCGTACCCAGTCGCTGCACTTGTTCACCGATCCGCCTACCGGCCTGAAGGCTGTGGTGGTGATCCACAGCGAGCAGTTGGGCCCCGCCATGGGCGGTTGCCGCTACCTGCCTTATGCCGATGATGAAAGCGCCATGACAGACGCCATTCGCCTTGCCCAGGGTATGAGCTACAAGGCGGCGCTGGCTGGCCTGCCATTGGGGGGCGGCAAGGCGGTGATCATGCGCAACCCGCATGTGGAAAACCGTGCCGCGCTGTTCGAGGCCTTTGGCCGCTTCATCGACACCTTGCAAGGGCGCTTCATCATCGCCGTGGACAGCGGCACCTCGACCCTGGACATGGACTGCATTGCCCAGAGCACACCGCATGTGACCAGCACCACGGCCTCGGGTGACCCCTCACCGCATGCGGCGATGGGGGTTTTTGCTGGCATTCGTGCCACCACTTCGTTCCGCCTTGGCAGTGATGACCTGCAAGGGCTGCGGGTTGCGGTGCAAGGGCTGGGCAATGTCGGTTATGCGCTGGCGGAGCAGCTGCATGCGGCAGGGGCGGACCTGCTGGTGAGCGATCTGGACCCTGGACGAGTGCGGCTGGCGGTGGAGCAGTTCAATGCCCATCCGGTGACCAACGATGCGTTGATCAGCACCCCTTGCGACATCTTTGCCCCTTGCGGTGTGGGGCCGGTGTTGAACGGGCAGAGCGTGATGCAGTTGCGTTGTGCGGCCGTGGCGGGGGCGGCGAACAACCAGCTGACCACCTTGCAGGTAGCCGACCAGTTGGAGTCGCGCGGGATACTGTATGCGCCCGATTACGTGATCAATGCCGGTGGGTTGATCTACGTGGCACTTACCCATCGTGGCGAAGACCTGGGCACCATCACCGCGCACCTGGCGCGGATACCTTCACGGCTGACCGAAGTGTTTGGCCATGCACAGGCAGAGAAGCGCTCGCCGGCGCGGGTGGCGCAGATGTTGGCGGAGCGGTTGCTCTACGGCTGATGTAATTTGTGTTCTTGCACTGGCCCTATCGCCGGCAAGCCAGCGCCCACCCCTGTCGCGCCGACTTGTAGGAGCAGCCTTGCGCTGCGAAGAGGCCATTACTGCCGAAGAATATCTGTTGCTCAACTACCCTCTTCGCAGCACAAGGCTGCTCCTACAGGGTAATGAGGTGACCTGAGCAATGGAGCAAGCCATGTACCCCCGTGGAGCTTGCTGGCGATGAGGCCAGTGCAGGCAATTACTCGGCCGCTGGCGCTTCGAGCAACTCGGCCAGCGCATCCGGCTGGCTCTTGAACGCCCGGGCGAACACATCGCGGTTTTTGGCCATGTAGATACCGGCTTCCTCGACCTGTTTCTCGCTCAGCGAGGGCACTGCCTTGTGCAGTACTTCGGCCAGGCGCTCGGCCAGTTCGAGCATCTTGTCGTGACGGTCTGCTTCGGCCTTATCCATGAACAAGCGCTCCGGGTCGCGGCTGCTGCGGTACACCACTTCGACGGCCATTCATCACCTCTATGCCTTTTGCTGGTTGCGTTTCGATTTGCTGTATCTATATACAGTAATGGCAATGTTGATTGCTTCGCAAGCAGAAATTGTAGCGTGGTGCAGAGCGCTTACTGCTTCATGCCCAACTCAGCATCATCCATCAGCGCCTGGCCATCCGGGCACTTTCGCGGGTTTACCCGCGAAGAGGCCAGCCCAGACAACGCAACACTCAAACCTCAGTGCAAACTCCGAGGCTCAGCGGGCATCTGCACCTGAACCAGTGCCGACTCAAGCAAAGCCCGCAACGTCTCCAGCTCATGCATTGAGGTCATCATCAAATCAAAGCCGGTCGCTGTTTGGCAGCGACGATCCGAGACTAGTGCTCATCCCCGAACACCACAATGGCAGGGAGTATCTTTGGGAAATGCCCTACAAGGAAGGGGTTAAATCTGATTTTTCCCCAGCGCATGGTCGTGTTTCTGGCAACTTGCCACGCCTCAAGGTGCCTTGCGGCAATCGGTCGCCTTCCAAGGCAGGGGCCTGGCCCTTTAACTGCATGGCACAAGCGTCACACCGGTGACGCATCATCCTTCAAGACGTATCGGGGAATGGAACATCGTGAACATCAAATGGGCAGAAAAGCTGCGAAAGGGGCTGCACGGCTCGGCCGACTCGCTGGGAAACCTGTGCGTCGAGGCATTCCATTACCTGGCGCTGTTCGGCATTGGCGCGATCACCGCCTATGCGGCGGTGATGACGTTCCTCGACATGCTCGGCAAGGGCGGGGTCAGTGTCGATGACATCCTGCTGCTGTTCATCTACCTGGAGCTGGGGGCGATGGTCGGTATCTACTTCAAGACCAACCACATGCCGATCCGCTTCCTGCTGTACGTGGCCATCACCGCGCTGACCCGCCTGCTGATCGGCGACGTCTCGCACCACAAGGCGCCGGACGTAGGGCTGTTGTACCTGTGCGGTGGCATCCTGTTGCTGGCGTTCGCGATCCTGGTGGTGCGCTACGCCTCGTACCGCTACCCCTCGACCAAGGTACTGGATGCCAGCGGCAAGGAAGTGGAGGAGGGCAAGTAGCCCTCAGTTGGCGATGAAAAGGCGCGGCTCGTGGCGGGCGTCACGGGTCAGCGCGGCCAGCACCTGAAGGGGGTTCTGGTTGTGCTCGATGGCCAGGCCCAGGCGGATGCTGTCGATCACCCGCTGCAGGCGCACCGGGTCATTGCGCTGGGCCTGGGTGATGAGGCGCTTGGCGACCACGCCAGCGTCGTCGGACAGGGTCAGCATGATGCTGCCGTCGAGGTTTGCAATGCTCAGGTTGACCCGGTATTCGGGGGCGAATGCAGCACTGATTCGTTCGAATGGGTTGTTCATGGTCATGCTTCTGCGCTGAATGAATGCAGAAGTTGACCGGGGAAATTACCTGTTGGTTCAGCGCCATCGATCGATACAAACGAAAACGCCCGGCATCAGGCCGGGCGTCTTGTGTTGCCGATCAGGCGTCTGGGTCACTCAGTTCCAGGGCGCCGCGCTTGCTGCGCAGTTTGCCGTAGAAGTGTTCCAGCGCGTGGTTGAGCTTGGTGGCGGCACCATCGACCGCCTGGTCCAGCGAAGTGGCGGTGTGGGTCACGGAAATCGGTTGATGGCCTTTGGGGCGAGCCTCCATCTGGCAGCGTTTGTCATGCGGTCCGGGCTTGGCGCCGTTCTCGTCGCGCAGGTGGACCTCGATGCGGGTGAGGTCGTCTTCGTAACGTTCCAGCGAGTTCTGCAGTGTGCTGCGGACCCACTGGTCGAGCCGGGCGTTGCCTTCGAAATGGTTGCTGCTGTTGACCTGGATTTGCATGATTCAATCCTTATTCAGCTTGCTCGCATGGAGACGCGCCTAGGCCTCTGAGACCCTTGGTATTTCTGCGTCTCTTGACTCTAAGGTCAGGCAACGGCGAAACGAATTCAAGCCCTTTTTGAAAATAAATTTCTTGTTGCATTCAAGGCAGCAGGCGACTCATCGCGTGGCCTTTGCTTATGAGAATTGAAATCATTATTATTGCAGCCCCGAAAACGCCCGGACCATCGCACATGACGCGCAAAACCGCCGGTCTCTCGCTCAGCTATCGCCTGGCCGTGACGTCACGCAGCCTTGCCGCGCTGCTGGGTGGCTACCTGCTGGCGTCCGTGGCCAGCGTCTGCATTTCCCTGGTAGCGCCGCTGCCACGGGTCGATGCCACGCTCACCGGCCTGCTGCTGTCATTCGTTTTCTACCTGCTGGCGTTCATCTGGTGCTTTGCCTGCCGCAGCGCTTTGCGCGCCTGGCTGGGCGTACTGGCGCCAAGCGTGCTGCTGGGGGTGATCAGCGGGTTGGCATACTGGATGAAAACCCCATGAAAGAAGGCTTCCGCCAGGCCATGGCCTGGCTGCACACCTGGACCGGCCTGATCTTCGGCTGGCTGTTGTTCGCCATCTTCCTCACCGGCACGCTGTCGTATTTCAAGGAAGAAATCACCCACTGGTCGCAGCCAGAAGTGCGCAGCCATGCATTGGACCCGACCCATAGCCTGGAGGTGGCCCAGCGGTACCTGCAGGACAACGCCGGGCATTCGGGCACCTGGCTGATCCGCATGCCCAACGCACGCGAGGCCGCCTTGAACGTGGGTTATCGCGACCCAAATGGCGGGCCACGCGGTTTCGTCACCAAGACCCTTGATACCCAGACCGGGCAGCCGGTGGCGGCACGCGACAGTCGCGGTGGCGAGTTCTTCTACCGTTTCCACTTCCAGTTGCAGATGCCACACCCTTTCGGCCGATGGCTATCGACGTTGTGCGCCTTCATCATGCTGTTGGGGCTGGTCACCGGCATCATCACCCATAAGAAAATCTTCAAGGAGTTCTTCACTTTCCGTCCAGGCAAGGGCCAGCGCTCCTGGCTGGACGGGCACAACGCCATTGGCGTGCTGGTGCTGCCCTTCCACCTGATGATCAGCTACAGCAGCCTGGTGTTGTTCATGTACATGGTGATGCCGGCGGGCATCATGGCCAGCTACGGCAACGACACCGGCAAGTACTTCAACGAACTGTTCGGCCGTAACAATGCGCCCAAGGCGGCCCATGTGGCCGCGCCGCTGGTACCGTTGCCGAGCCTCTATGCCAAGGTGCAGGACCTGCAACCGGGCGCGCGTATCGGCCGTATCCAGGTGGAAAATGCCGGCGACAGCAATGCCCGCGTTACCTTCACGCAATCGGCTGCCGACCACGTGGCTTACCGGCGTAGCGCCAACTGGACCTTCGATGGCGTCAGCGGTGCTCTGCTGGGCCAGGGCAAACCGGAGAGTGGGGCAATGATGACCGCCTTCAGCTTTGCTGGCCTGCACATGGGCAATTTCGCCGGGCCCTGGCTGCGCTGGCTGTACTTCTTCTTTGGCGTGGCCGGTACTGCGGTGATTGGCACCGGCCTGGTGATGTGGCTGGGCAAGCGCCAGCTCAAGCATGCCAGAAGCGAACGCCTGCCGGGCGAACTGCGCCTGGTCGAGGTGCTCAATATCGCCAGCATGAGCGGCCTGTTGCTGGCCGTGGCGGGCTTCTTCTGGGCCAACCGCCTGATCCCGATGGGCGTCGAAGGCCGGGCCGACTGGGAGGTCAACGCCTTCTTCACCGTCTGGGGCCTGTCGCTGGTGCATGCCGTGTTGCGCAGTGGGCGACGGGCATGGGGCGAGCAACTGGCACTGGGCGCGCTGGCCTTCGCCTTGCTGCCGCTGCTTAACGGCCTGACCACCGGCCAGGGCCTGAACCATTCGCTACCTGCGGGTGACTGGGCCATGGCTGGTTTCGACCTGACAGCGCTGGGCACCGGCCTGTTCCTGGCCTGGTTGGCCGGCAAGATGTTACACAGCCCGAAGGCTGTGGCCATGCGGGCCCCTCGTGCGGCAAGGAAGCCAAGCACTGAGACGGCGGAGGCGAGCTGATGCTGGGTAATGCACTGATCGCTTACGCCGGCTTCGTTGCCCTGTGCCTGGCCATGGAGAAGCACTTCGTCGACCTGCTCGGGCGCAAGCCGCGCCCCGGGCAGTTGCGCCTGTTGCGCAGCGCCGGTTGGCTGTTGCTGGTGCTGTCGCTGGTGCTGTCGCTGGTGCTCAGCGTGCACCTGCGGGGCTGGGCCCATGGCTTGGTGGAGTGGACCGCAGTGATGATGGCCGGGGTGACCCTGTGGGTGTTCGGCCTGCCATACCAGCCCCGCCTGTTGCTGGGCCTGGCCGCCGCCAGCGTGGTGCTGGGGCCGTTGCTGGCCGTGTTCGCCGAGTGACCAGGTGAGCGAGCCGGGCGACATGATCGAGGCGGATGCCGAAAGCGGCGGTGGGCGTGCGCGCTTCGTCCAGGTGTTCCAGGCCCAGCGGGCACGCATGGAGGCCCTGGTGAGCCGCCGGGTAGGCTGCCGGGCCACGGCATCGGACCTGGTCCAGGAGCTGTTCCTGCGCTTCTGGCGTCGCCCTGAGGTCAAGGTCGAGGCGCTGGATACCTACCTGCTGCGTTGCGCCGGGAACCTCGCCATCGACCACCTGCGCAGCGAAGGCAGCCGCGAGCGCGCAGCCGAAGCTGTGTTGCCGCTGGATGAAGCGGCCATGGCCCAGGCCCCGGAACAGGCCGTGGAGGTCGATCACGACTTGCAGCGCATCGACGCTGCCTTGCGCGCCTTGCCCGAGCGCACCCGGCAGATCTTCCTGCTCAACCGTATCCACGGCTGCAAGTACGGCGAGATCGCCAAGGCCATGCAACTGTCCCAGAGTGCTGTGGAAAAGCATATGATGCGCGCCCTCGAAGCGTGCAAGGCGAGTGTTGCCGAGCCCGCGTCCACCCCACGCCGGCCAGGGAGTGCCCGTCGATGAGCCGATTACCGCCGATCACCGAGGCGCAGTCCCGGGCTGCACTGCAATGGCTCAGCCGCATCAACGAGCAGCCTGCGCAAGCCGAGGGCTCGGCGTTCAAGCGCTGGCTGCTGGCCGAACCTGGGCACCGTGAGGCCTACGCCCAGGCCCAGGCGCTGTGGCAGAACAGCGCCGCCCCGGCGGCGCGCCTGGCCGCTGAAGAACAGGAAAGCCTGCAACGTTACCTGGATGCGATGGCCACGCCACCGGCCAGGCACCCCTGGCGGCAGCGGGTCGCGGCGCTGGCGGTGGCTGCGTGCCTGGTACTGGCCGTGGGCGTTGCCGGTGGTTGGCACCCGGCCCTGTGGCTGCAGGACCTGCAGGCCGACTACAGCAGTGCTGGTCAAGTTCGCCAGGTGACCTTGGCCGACCAGTCGCAGGTGACGCTGGATGCGGGGAGCGCGATTGCAGTCGATTTTGTGCAGGGCGAGCGCCGCGTGCGGTTGTTGCATGGCGCGGCGTACTTCCAGGTCACGCATACCGGCACGCCGTTCGTAGTGGAAGCTGCCGGTGGCGAGGTGCGCGTGCTTGGCACCCAGTTCGAAGTGCGCGAGCAGGACGAGGGAGCCCAGGTCACTGTGAGCAGCGGGCGGGTGGCGGTGAGCCCGGCGCCGGGCGCAGCAGCGCGTGAACTGACGGCCAACCAGCAGGTGGCCTATGCTGCCGGCCAAGTCGGCGACACCCTGGCGGTGGATAGTGACAACCGCCTGGCCTGGCGCCAGGGCTGGCTGAATTACTACCAGGTGCCGCTGGCTCAGGTGGTCGAAGACCTGGGGCGCTATTACCCGGGGCGCATCCTGTTGCTCGAGGATGAGTTGGGGCAGCGCAAGGTCAGTGGCAGTTTCCCCGTGGCCGAGCCGTTGCTGGCGCTGGATTCGCTGGGCAAGGTGATGGGCTTTTCGCGGCAGACTTTGCTGGGGCGGTTGACTGTCATCCGTTAGTCGCCTGTGCCGGCCTCTTCGCGGGCACAGGGAAAAAATTTTTTCAGGCAACGGGTGAGGTAACAGGACGTGGCATCCGTGTAATGAGTGGAAGTGCGATTCATTCGCAGTCACATCCCTCTCACAGGTCAGCGTCCATGAAGTTCACCCCGCGTTGCGTCCCTCTCTGGTTCGGCCTTTCCGCGTTCCCGGCATTCGCTGCCGCTCCCCTGGCCTGCGCCGTCGAGCAACAGCAGGTGTACCCCTTCGCCCAGCCGGCGCAACCCCTTGCCCAGGCACTCAGCGCCTTCAGCCGCACCACCGGCCAGAGCGTGGTCTACACCCTGGAACTGCCAGGTGTGCAGGCGCCGGCATTGAACGGCAGGTTCAGCGCCGAACAGGCCCTGCAACAGCTGCTGGGCACTACCGGGCTGGCCTGGCGCCGCGTCGATGCACGCACGCTCACCCTCGAAGCAGTGGACACCTCCGGCGCCCTCAACCTGCAGGCCATCACCGTGACCTCGCAACTGGACGACTACAGCTACCAGCCCCCGGCTACCGCCTCGATCATGCGCGGGCAGGGCCCGAGCCAGGACATCCCCCAGGCCATCAATGTGGTGCCGGCCCAGGTCATCCGTGACCAGGCCCCACGCAATCTTGATGACGCTCTGGCCAATGTCAGCGGCATCACCCAGGGCAACAATTTCGGTGGCACCTCCGATACCGTGATGAAGCGCGGCTTCGGCGACAACCGCGACGGCTCGATCATGCGCGATGGCATGCCCATCGTGCAGGGCCGCAGCCTCAACGCCAGCACCGAGCGGGTCGAAGTGCTCAAGGGCCCGGCCTCGCTGCTGTACGGCATCCAGGACCCGGGCGGGGTGATCAACGTGGTCAGCAAGCGCCCGCAACTCGAGCAGTACAACGCCCTGACCGTGCGCGGGTCGACCTACGGCAGCGGCAAGAACGGCAGCGGTGGCGGGTTCGACAGCACCGGCGCGCTGGGCGACAGCAACTTCGCCTATCGCCTGATCGTCGACCACGAAGATGAGGACTACTGGCGCAACTACGGCGTGCACCGCGAATCGCTGGTAGCGCCGTCGCTGGCCTGGCTGGGCGAAGACACCCAGGTGGTACTGGCCTACGAGCATCGCGAGTTTCTCTACCCCTTCGACCGTGGCACGGCGTTCGGCAACAACGGCCACCCGCTGGACATCCCTGCCACGCGGCGCCTGGACGAGCCCTTCAACGACATGGAAGGGCGCTCCGACCTGTACCGTCTGGAAGTCGACCACCGGTTTGCCGATGACTGGAAGCTGCACTTCGGCTACAGCTTCAACCGCGAAACCTATGATGCCAGCCAGGTGCGGGTGACCGGCGTGAATGAAAAAAGCGGCACGCTGTCGCGCAGCATCGACGGCACCCACAACGCCATGAGCCGTGACCAGTTCGCCACCCTGAGCCTGGCCGGTAATGTGCAACTGGCCGGGATGCAGAACGACCTGCTGTTCGGCATCGATCACGAGGACCGCAAGATTTTCCGCGGTGACATGATCCGGCAGACCGCCCAATCCACCTTCAGCTATATGAACCCGGTCTACGGGCAGGAAGTGGAGGGCACCACCGTCAAAGCCAGTGACAGCGACCAGACCGACAAGCTGCGCACCGACGCGTTGTTCGTGCAGGACGCGCTGCACCTGGATGATCACTGGATCCTGGTGGCTGGTGCGCGCTTCCAGCAGTTCGACCAGTACGCTGGCCGTGGCCGCCCTTTCAAGGCCAACACCGACATCAATGGCCAGGCGTGGGTGCCGCATGCAGGTATCGTCTACAAGGTCGATGATCAACTGTCGTTTTATGGCAGCTATAGCGAGTCGTTCAAGCCCAACTCGACTATCGCGCCGCTGGTCGGCAATGTGGTGCTCGACTCGTCGGTGGCGCCGGAGGAGGGCAAATCGTGGGAACTGGGCGCCAAGCTCGACATGCCGGGCCGCCTGACAGGCACTCTGGCGTTGTTCGATATCACCAAGCGCAACGTGCTGGTTTCCAACTTTGATACCAGTACTCGTGAAACGGTGTACAGCAATGCCGGGGAGGTCGGTTCACGGGGCGTTGAGCTGGACCTGACTGGCCAGCTGAGCGAGCGATGGAGCCTGATTGGCAGCTATGCCTACACCGATGCCAAGGTGACCAAGGACCCGGCCCTGCAGGGCAACCGCCTGCAGAACGTGGCCCGGCACAGTGGTTCGCTGTCGGCGGTGTATGACTACGGCAGCCTGTTCGGTGGCGACCGCTTGCGTCTCGGTGCCGGTGCAAGGTATGTCGGCGAGCGCGCGGGTAACTCGACCAACACCTTCGACCTGCCGTCCTATACCGTGGCCGATGCCTTTGCCAGCTACGAGACCAGGCTCGACGAGCACAAGGTGCTGCTGCAGCTGAACGTGAAGAACCTGTTCGACAAAGTTTACTACAGCTCGGCGGTGAACCAGTACTTTGTGGCCATTGGCGATGCGCGGCAGGTGAGCTTGTCCAGTACCTTCGAGTTCTAGGCCAGCCTGAACCGGCCTCTTCGCGGCTAAAGCCGCTCCCACAGGTACTGCACTGCCCTTGAGGGTGGCGCGGTCCCTGTGGGAGCGGCTTTAGCCGCGAATGGCCGTACGGTATTCGCCAGGCGTTGCTCCGACCGCCTGGCGGAACCGGTTGCTGAAATGGCTGGCACTGGCAAACCCGCACAACAGGGCAATTTCCCCCAGCGGCATTACCCCCAGCCGCAGTAGCTGGCAGGCCCGATGCAGCCGCCGGGCCAGCAGGTACTGATGCGGCGGCAGCCCGAAACTGGCGCGGAACATGCGCGCAAAGTGGTATTCGGACAGGTTGCAGCGCAAGGCCAGTTCACCCAGGGTGATGGGCTGGTCGAGATGCGCTTCGATGTAGTCGACCATTTGCCGGCGCAGGCTCGGTGCCAGCCCGCCTTTCAGGCGCAGGCCCTGGCGCAGCCCAACCTGGTTGAGCAGCGCATGGTCGACGATCTCGTGCGCCAGGCTGCTGGCCAGCAAGCGTTCGCCAGGTTCATCCCAGTCCAGGGTTATCAGCTGGCGAAAGCGCTTGGCTTGCTGCGGGTCGTCGAGAAAGGTCGCTTCCCGCAGTTGCAGCTCACGCGGTTCACGGTCGAGCAGGCGCACGCAGCCCAGGGCGAATTGCGTTTCGCTGACATACAGGTGCGCCAGGCGGATCGCGCCATTGACCACCCAGTTCGATTCCTGCCCGGCCGGCATCACGCACAGCTTGTCGGGCGCCCCTTTATCGCCGGGGCGCTGGCGGCGGAAGGTGCCGGTGCCGTCGGCGATGTAGCACGACAGGGTGTGATGGCTCGGTGCCTGGTAGTCGCGGGCATCGTCGCGGTTGCTCCACAACGCCGCCGCCAGCCCGTCGCCCAGGTGCGCGCTCAGCTCCAGCCGGGCGTGGGGCGAGGCGTGCATGGCGTTGAACACTTGCAGCTGGGTGAGTGGGGTCATGGGCGGTTCCTCTTGCCAGCCATCCTACTGCGCCTTGGGCAGGCTTACAGCAACCCGCGGGACAAATGCGCAAGTTTGTGCAAGCCGGGGAGGGGCCCCCGGAAGAAACTGGAGGCCTCGGCGAGGGCTGCGCCCTCGATCGCAGGCAAGCCAGCTCCTACAGGGACCGCGCCAGCCTGGAGCTTGGCGCTGTACTTGTGGGAGCTGGCTTGCCGGCGATTGGCCGCATCGCGGCCCCGGGATGCATGGTCGATCGCCTGAGGAGCTCCACCGATGAACCTGTCACTCTACTTGCTAACGGTCCTGATCTGGGGCACTACCTGGATCGCCCTGAAACTCCAATTGGGCGTGGTCGCCATTCCGGTCTCGATCGTCTACCGCTTCGCCCTGGCCGGGCTGATCCTGTTCGCCTTCCTGCTGCTCACCCGCCGCCTGCAGCCAATGAACCGGCGTGGCCACCAGATCTGTCTGGCCCAGGGCCTGTGCCTGTTCTGCGTCAACTTCATCTGCTTCCTCAGCGCCAGCCAGTGGATTGCCAGCGGCCTGATCGCCGTGGTGTTCTCCACCGCCACCCTGTGGAATGCGCTCAACGCGCGGATCTTCTTCGGCCAGAAGATCGCCAGCAATGTGCTCGGCGGCGGCGCCCTGGGGCTCCTTGGCCTGGGGCTGCTGTTCTGGCCCGAGCTGTCCCACCACGCGGCCAGCCGCGAAATCCTGTACGGCCTTGGCCTGGCCCTGCTCGGCACGCTGTGCTTCTCGGCTGGCAACATGCTGTCGAGCATGCAGCAGAAGGCCGGGCTCAAGCCCATGACCACCAATGCCTGGGGCATGGTCTACGGGGCGGTGATGCTGGCGGTGTTCTGCGTGGTCAGCGGTGTGCCATTCAGCATGGAGTGGAACGTGCGGTACATCGGCTCGTTGCTTTACCTGGTGGTGCCGGGCTCGGTGATCGCCTTTACCGCCTACCTGACCCTGGTCGGGCGCATGGGGCCGGAGCGGGCAGCTTACTGCACCGTGCTGTTCCCGTTGGTGGCATTGAATGTGTCGGCGGTGGCCGAGGGGTATCAGTGGACGGCGCCGGCCTTGTTGGGATTGGTGGCGGTGATGGCGGGGAATGTGCTGGTGTTTCGCAAGCCCAAGAGCCGAGTCATTAAGGCCGCTGGGCTAGCGAAGTGAAGCGTACATAGCTTGCACCGGGCACCTCTTGAGCTTGCCAAGAGGTGCCTAGTGCAGGAAGTTCTCAAAAGAGATTGTTCTTGACTCCGGGGCCTCGAGCCATAAGCAGCTCTGCCGCGGGAATATCTAGTCAGCGTCAAGGATGATTACTGCAAACCCCGGAATTTTATCGTGGCGTTTGTCGAATGCAAGAATGGCTGTAGGTGTAGGCTGGTCGCCGGAACTATAGTAATCGCCGTTCTGCTTCATTCGGCCATTACCGGCCAGTGTATACCAAGCTGTATGTTCTTCTGGGACTTTCGTCCATCCGCTATCGAAGATGTTTACGAGAAATTCCAGCCGTTTCTGGTCGTTGTCGGTCTTTAGCTCAAGCTTGTAACTGACCGGTCGAGGGAGGTTGGATATTAGTATGGTCGCATTGTAATATTTTCCATCTTCGAAAGCCGTCACAATGTCCTTTTTGAAAAACGAAATGATATCGGAGCTATCTCCCTTTGCAATACTATCTGGGGCGGTGTAAGTGGCAGCTCCTCCGTCCTTTCCCAGCAGTGTCCCTAGCTTCTCTCCTTCTAGAACCCATTCTGGGTTCTTCAAGGATGAAAAGAGGCTGATTTCGTATTGCGGGCTTACAAAGCTAATGTCTGGTCTGATAGTGCCAAGATTAGATTCCATCATACACCTCCAATTTTTGAGGTGTTATTGTTGCTGCGGTTCGCTAGAAGATGAACTGGCAGTTTTATCAGTTGCGGAACAGCTTCAGATACGTTCCTGTCGCGTATGGCTTTGAATCTTATTCGTGGCGCGCTCCGTACACACACACACAGAGCGCGCCGTAAAAGTTAGGTGGCCCGTTTCAACAGATGTGGGGAAGCGATCAACTCCTCCACACCTGCGGGTTCACGAGGTCCCGCGGCCGTTCACCCAGCAGCGCCGCACGCAGGTTGTCGATTGCCCGGTTGGCCATGGCCTCGCGGGTTTCGGCAGTGGCCGAGCCAACGTGTGGCAAGGTCAGGGCATTGGGCAGTTTGAACAGCGGCGAGTCGCTCAGCGGCTCTTTCTCGTATACATCCAGGCCCGCACCGCGAATGGTGCCGTTCTGAAGCGCCTCTATCAGCGCCGCCTCGTCCACCACCGGCCCGCGGGCGATGTTGATCAGGAATGCGCTTGGCTTCATCAGTTGCAACTCACGCGCACCGATCAGCTTGCGGGTGGCATCGGACAACGGCACAACGATGCAGACGAAGTCGGCTTCGGCCAGCAGTTGCTCCAGGCTGCGAAACTGCGCGCCCAGCTCTTGTTCCAGCGCGGTCTTGCGGCTATTGCCGGAATAGATCACCGGCATGTTGAAACCGAACCGGCCGCGACGTGCAATGGCGGCACCGATGTTGCCCATGCCGACGATACCCAGGGTCTTGCCGTGCACATCGCTGCCGAAATGGGCCGGACCTACGGTGGCCTGCCAGTTGCCGGCCTTGGTCCAGGCATCCAGCTCGGCGGTGCGGCGGGCGCAGCCCATGATCAGCGAGAAGCCCAGGTCGGCGGTGCTTTCGGTCAGCACGTCGGGGGTATTGGTCAGGGCGATGCCGCGTTCGTTGAAGTAGTCCAGGTCGTAGTTGTCGTAACCGACCGACACGCTGGATACCACCTCCAGCCTGGCCGCCCCTTCGAGTTGCGCCCGGCCGAGCTTGCGGCCAACGCCGATCAGGCCATGGGCCTCGGGCAGGGCTTCGTTGAACTGGGCGTTGATATCGCCGAGCTTGGGGTTCGGCACGATCACGTTGAAGTCTTGCTGCAGGCGTTCGGCCATGGCCGGGGTGATACGGCTGAAGGCCAGGACGGTCTTTTTCATCGGCAACTTCTTCTCTGCAAGGCTAGGGGAATGCCGGGCAGTTGACCGCGATGCGGTCATTCGCAGCACAAGGCTGCTCCTACAAGGGGCAGGCGCTGGGCCTTCTGTAGGAGCAGCCTTGTGCTGCGAATGGAGGGCGGAGCCCTCCCAGGGGCCTGGCGCTGGAAACAATGGTTAGCAACCTACCATTGTCCGCCCCCGCAATGCAGCAGCTTTTTAGTTGGCGATCATCACCTGATGGGTTTTCAGGTCTGCCTCATGCGCCGCGAGAATCTCCGGCAGCGAGTTGCGCAGGTACTCCACCCAGGTCTTGATCTTGGCATCCAGGTACTGCCGCGACGGGTAGATGGCGTACAGGTTCAGCTCCTGCAGCCGGTACTCGGGCAGCACCCGTACCAGGCTGCCATCGCGCAGGCCGTCGATGGCCGAATAGATCGGCAGCACGCCCACGCCCATGCCGCTGCGGATGGCGGTCTTCATGGCATCGGCAGTATTGACCATGAACGGCGAGCTGGTGATGTTGACCATCTCCTGGCCTTCCGGCCCGTCGAACAGCCATTTCTCCAACGGGATCACCGGGCTGACCATGCGCAGGCAGGCGTGCTTGAGCAGGTCGGCAGGCTTGTGCGCAACGCCGTGGCGGGCAATGTAGGCGGGCGAGGCGCAGACGATGCTGTAGGTGATGCCCAGGCGCTGGGACACGAACCCCGAGTCGGGCAGTTCGGTGGCCAGCACGATGGACACGTCATAGCCCTCGTCGAGCAGGTCAGGCACGCGGTTGGCCATGGTCAGGTCGAAGGTCACGTCCGGGTGCGATTCGCGGTAGCGGGCGATGGCGTCGACCACGAAGTGCTGACCGACCCCGGTCATCGAGTGCACCTTCAACATCCCGGCCGGGCGGGCATGGGCGTCGCTGGCCTCGGCCTCGGCTTCTTCGACATAGGTAAGAATCTGTTCGCAACGCATCAGGTACCGCTTGCCGGCTTCGGTCAGCGCAATGCGGCGGGTGGTACGGTTGAGCAGCCTTGTTTGCAGATGGGCTTCCAGGTTGGAGACCGCCCGCGACACGTTCGCGGTGGTCGTATCCAGTTGCCCGGCGGCAGCGGTAAAGCTGCCGAGTTGGGCTACGCAACTGAAAGCACGCATGTTTTGCAGGGTGTCCATGGGTCACTCTCGATGTAGAGGACAAAATTGTGTCACGAAGTAACGTAAAAGAGATGAAAAGTTGCCTTCGACCAAAGGCGGATTATCGCCGTTTTGGTAACAAAGATTCGCAGGAATCCACGCTTATCGCCAGTGCTGACGCCCCCTAGAATTGCCCGGCCTCTTCACCTCTTCCTCGGGAAATCGCAGCTGTGCCGCGTCGCATCATCAGAACGCTCAATGCGTTCAGTGCCTGTGCCCTTGCCCTCACCTTGAGCGGCTGTATCGGAACCTGGGGCATTGCCCCGCAAAGCAAGACGCTGCAAGCCAACACCCTGACCACCGACGCGGCCATACGCGAAGCCGCGACCGACGCCCACTGGCCCGATCAACAATGGTGGCGCGCCTATGGCGACCCACAGCTGGACCGCTGGGTTGCCCTGGCCGTGGCCGGCAGCCCGAGCCTGGCCATGGCTGCGGCGCGGGTACGCGAAGCCAGGGCCATGGCCGGTGTGGTCGAATCGGCGGAAAAGCTCCAGGCCAATGGCCAGGCCGCGCTCAAGCGCCACAACTGGCCTGAAGACCAGTTCTACGGCCCGGGCGCACTGTCCGGCGCCAACACCTGGGACAACAACGCCGCGATTGGCTTCAGCTACGCGCTCGACCTGTGGGGCCGCGAACGCAATGCCAGCGAGCAGGCCGTGGACCAGGCGCACATGAGCGTGGCCGAAGCCCGCCAGGCGCAGCTGGAGCTGCAGAACAACGTGGTGCGCGCCTACATTCAGCTGAGCCTGCACTTCGCCCAGCGCGATATCGTCAAGGCCGAGCTGGAACAGCAGGAGCAGATCCTGGCCCTGGCCAAGCGCCGTCTGGATGCCGGCATCGGCACCCACTTCGAAGTCAGCCAGGCTGAAGCGCCGTTGCCGGAAACCCACCGCCAGCTCGACAGCCTGGACGAAGAAATTGCCCTGGCCCGCAACCAGCTGGCCGCCCTGGCCGGCAAGGGCCCGGGGGAGGGCGCGCAGTTGCAGCGCCCGAGCCTGGCCCTGGCCGCGCCGCTGAAGCTGCCGTCGAACCTGCCGGCCGAACTGGTCGGCCAGCGCCCCGACGTGGTCGCCAGCCGTTGGCAGGTGGCCGCCCAGGCGCGTGGCATCGATGTTGCCCACGCCGGCTTCTTCCCCAACGTCGACCTGGTCGGCGGCCTTGGCTTCATGGCAACCGGTGGTGGCCCGCTGGAATTCCTCACCGGGCGCAAGTTCAACTACAACGTCGGCCCGGCCATCAGCCTGCCGGTCTTCGATGGTGGCCGCCTGCGTTCGCAACTGGGCGTGGCTTCGGCGGGCTATGACGTGGCCGTGGCGCGCTACAACCAGACCGTGGTCGGTGCGCTGAAGAACATCTCCGACCAGCTGATCCGCCGTGAGTCGATGAAGGAGCAGTCGCACTTCGCCGCCGAGTCGGTCGCGGCCGCGCAGAAAACCTACGACATCGCCATGGTTGCCTTCCAGCGTGGCCTTACCGACTACCTCAACGTGCTCAATGCGCAGACTTTGCTGTTCCGCCAGCAGCAGGTGCAGCAGCAGGTGCAGGCCGCGCGCCTGATTGCCCATGCCGAGCTGGTCACTGCCCTGGGCGGTGGCTTGCAGGCTGGTCAGGATGCGCCGAAAGAGGAGCGCCAGGCCGCACCGAAAACCCCGGCCACCCTGGCCATTTTCGACAAGAAGCCGGATAACGCCGAATGAGCACTTCCAGTTTGCCCGTGCGCTGGCTGCAGAGCCTGGAATGGCGCCGGGGTTTCTTTGCCTGGGCGCGCACCGACGGGGTGACCTGGGTGTACATCTTCAAAGTGCTGGCCGCTGCGTTCATCACCCTGTGGCTGGCCATGCGCCTGGAGTTGCCGCAACCGCGCACGGCGATGATCACCGTGTTCATCGTCATGCAGCCGCAAAGCGGGCATGTGTTCGCCAAGAGCTTCTACCGAGTGCTCGGCACCCTGGCCGGCTCGGCGATGATGGTGGCGCTGATCGCCATATTCCCGCAGAACACCGAGCTGTTCCTGCCCAGCCTGGCCCTGTGGGTAGGCCTGTGCTCGGCCGGTGCCATGCGCTACCGCACTTTCCGCGCCTATGGCTTCGTGCTGGCCGGCTATACAGCGGCGATGATCGGCCTGCCGGTGCTGCAGCACCCCGACCAGGCTTTCATGGCGGCGGTATGGCGGGTGCTGGAAATTGCCCTGGGCATTCTGGTGTCGACCTTTGTCAGCGCCGCGATCCTGCCGCAGTCGGCCAGTGCCGCCATGCGCAACGCCCTGTACCAGCGCTTTGGCGTTTTCGCGGGGGTGGTGGTCGAGGCCCTGCGCGGCGAAAGCCAGCGGGACCGCTTCGAGAGCAGCAACGTGCGCTTCGTCGCTGAAGCAGTGGGCCTCGAGAGCCTGCGCAACGTCACCGCCTTCGAAGACCCGCACATGCGCCGGCGCTCTGGTCGCCTGGTGCGCATGAATAGCGAGTTCATGGCCATCACCACGCGCTTCAATGCCCTGCACCGTTTGCTGGAACGCCTTCGCGCCCGCGGCCCGCTGCAGATCGTCGGCGCCATCGAGCCAGGCCTGAACACCCTGGTGGAGCTGTTGCAGCCTTACGTGGGCCGGGCGCTGACCGACGCCGATGCGCTGCGCCTGACCCTGGAGCTGGCCGCCTACAAGGAAGGCTTGCAGGCACAGGTGCGCGGCTTGCGCGCCGAGTACCTGGCAACCGAGCCGAGCGAGTCCGACCTGCTCGACTTCCACACTGCCTTCGAGCTGCTCTACCGCTTCGTCGACGAGATGTACAGTTATGCCGAAACCCATGCCTCGCTAGCCGCGCACCGGCACGAACGCGAGCAGTGGGATGAGCCCTACGTGGCGCAGACCAGCTGGCTGGTATCGTTGGCCGCCGGTGTGCGCGCCTCGGCGGTGCTGTTGTTGCTGGGCAGCTATTGGCTGCTCAGCGACTGGCCCAGCGGCGCCATGATGACCCTGATCGCCACCGTCACCGTGGGCCTGTCGGCGGCCTCGCCGAACCCCAAGCGCATGTCGTTCCAGATGGCCTGCGGCACGGCGATTGGTGCCGTCGTCGGCTTCTTCGAAACCTTCTTCGTGTTCCCCTGGATCGACGGTTTCCCACTGCTTTGCATGGTCCTGGCGCCGGTGTTCGTGCTGGGCGCGTTCCTTTCGTCTCGGCCGGCGTATGCCGGCTACGGCATCGGCCTGCTGGTGTTCTTCGCCATCGGCTCGGTGCCGAACAACCTCACCGTGTATGACCCGTACACCTTCATCAACGACTACATCGGCATGGTCATCGGCATGTTCGTCTGTGCCGCTGCCGGGGCGATCATCCTGCCGCCCAACAGCCGCTGGCTGTGGAGCCGCCTGGAGCAGGAACTGCGCGAGCAGGTGCTGTTCGCCATCAGCGGGCGCCTGCGCGGCCTGGGTTCAGCCTTCGAAAGCCGCACCCGTGACCTGCTGCACCAGGCCTATGGCCTGGCAGCCGGCAAGCCACAGGTACAGAGCCAGTTGATGGGCTGGATGTTCACCGTGCTGGAAATCGGCCATGCCATCATCGAGCTGCGCAAGGAGCAGGCCCGCGCGCCGGTGCATCCGGCCTACGCCGAGTCGCAGCCCTGGCGCCAGGCGATCCGCGTGATGGGCCGTGCCCTGGCCCGGTTGTTCCTGCAGCCCAGCGCCAGCAACCACGAACGCGCGCTGGTGGCAGTGGACCACGCCATCGCCCGCGTGCAGGCCACCGACGAGCCCTTCGCCCGCCACTTCGACACTTCGGTGCTGCGCCGCGCGCAAAGCTACCTGCACTTCATCCGATCTTCCCTGCTCGACCCACAGTCGCCGTTGGCACCGGCGAAAGGACTGCACGATGCTCCCTGAAACCATGCCCCGTGAAATCGCCTTCCATGGCGTGTACATGCCCACCATGACCTTGATGTTCCTGTTCGCCCTGGGCCTGGCCTGGGGCCTGGACCGGTACATCGCCAGCCATGATGGCTACCGCTTCTTCTGGCACCCGGCGCTGCTGCGCCTGAGCCTGTTCGTCTGCCTGTTCGGCGCCCTGGCGCTGTCGCTCTACTGGTGAGAATCCTTCGATGAAAAAGTTCTTCAGCCTGATCGCCACCCTGTTGGTGCTTGCCGCTGCCGTGGTGATCGGTCGCCAGTTGTGGCTGCATTACATGACCACGCCTTGGACTCGCGACGGCCGTGTGCGTGCCGACATCATCAACGTCGCTGCCGACGTGCCTGGTTATGTGGTGGATGTGCCGGTCAAGGACAACCAGCGGGTGAAGAAGGGCGACCTGCTGATCCAGATCGACCCTGAGCACTACCAGCTGGCGGTCGACCAGGCAAAGGCGCAGGTTGCGTCGCGCAAGGCCACCTGGGAGATGCGCAAGGTCAACGCCAAGCGCCGTGCCGACATGGACAACCTGGTGATCTCCAAGGAAAACCGCGACGACGCCAGCAACATCGCCAACTCCGCCCAGGCGGACTACCAGCAGGCCCTTGCCGAGCTGGCTGCCGCCGAACTGAACCTCAAGCGCACCCATATCGTGGCCACGGTGGACGGCTACGTGACCAACCTGAATATCCACAAGGGTGACTATGCGCGTACCGGTGAAGCGGTGATGGCGGTGGTCGACGAGAATTCGTTCTGGGTATACGGGTTCTTCGAGGAGACCAAGCTGCCGCATGTGAAGGTGGGTGACCAGGCCGAGCTGCAGATGATGAGCGGCGAGCGCATCAAGGGCCATGTGGAGAGCATCGCCCGCGGCATCTACGACCGCGACAACCCACAAAGCCGCGAGTTGATCGCCGATGTGAACCCGACCTTCAACTGGGTTCGGCTGGCGCAGCGGGTGCCGGTGCGCATTCATATCGATGAAGTGCCGGACGGGTTTTTGCTGGCGGCGGGGACGACTTGTACGGTGGTGGTGAAGCCGAGCGAGGGATGATCCGGGGTGAGGTGGTGCAGCTACTGGCCTCTTCGCGGGCTTGCCCGCTCCCACAAGTGATGCGCCGCTCTTGGGGCTGGCGCAAATCCTGTGGGAGCGGTGCAGTTAGCTCGCTGCCCCTACCAATACTGGCACCTTCACCCGATCAATCACCTTCGTGCTGATCGACGGGTCCAGCATCCGCCCCAACCGCGACAGGTGGCGGTGGCCCATGATGATCAGTTCACAATTCAGTTCCTGCGCCTTGGCCACGATCGCCTCGACCGGATGCCCGGCCACCATGCAGCCCTGGCTGGCGAAGCCGGCTTGCTGCAACTCGCGCACCGCCTCGGCCACGGCCTGGTCGGCCTGGTGCTGCTCTTTGCAGGCGGCGGGGTATTCTTCCAGTTCTTCTGTGGTGTAAGGCGCGGGTTGGTCGTGGACGGCGAAGGTAGAGTCGATGGCCAGCAGCACATGCAGTTCGTGTTCGCCGGGGCGGCAGTAGTGGCGGGCGAGGGTGAGCAGGGCAGTGGATGCAGGGGAGGCGTCGATGGCGATCAGGACGGGGCTGGGCATGCGGAATCCTTGTTTCAGGCTGGCTAATCATTTGCCTGTACCGGCCCTATCGCCGGCAAGCCGGCTCCCACAGGTACTCCGCATTGCCCAAGGGCTGTGTTGACCCCGTGGGAGCTGGCTTGCCGGCGATAGGGCCAGTACAGGCACTGCAAATCTTATGACCCAATCACCGTCCAAAATAAATGCCCCACCACGCACGAGCGCATTGCGTCTGGTGCAATCCAGCAACCTGCTACCATCGCCATCTCCCACAGCTGTAACGGAAAACGGCCATGCAACTCCCGGACATGAACCTGCTCGTCGCCCTCGATGCCCTGCTCGACGAAGGCAGCGTGGTCGGCGCGGCGCAGCGCATGAACCTCAGCCCGGCGGCGATGAGCCGGACCCTGGGGCGTATCCGCGATGCATTGGGTGACCCGATCCTGGTGCGCGCCGGCCGTGGCCTGGTGCCGACGCCGCGGGCGCTGGCCCTGCGCGAGCAGGTGGCGGCGTTGGTGGAGCAGGCCGGCGAGGTGTTCCGCAGTGGCGACGAGGTCGACCTGCCCAAGCTTGACCGGGCCTTCAACATCCGCACCAACGACCTGTTCATCGCCCTGTACGGTGCCCAGTTGCTGCGGCGCATGCACGAGCAGGCACCGCGCACGGTGCTGCGCTTCGTGCCGGAAAGCCCCGGCGGCGATGACGACAGCGTGCTGCGCGACGGGCGTACCGACCTGATCATCAGCTCGACCGTGGACCTGGGGCCGGAGATCAAGGTACAGAGCCTGTTCCAGACCTACTATGTGGGCCTGGCGCGGCGCGACCACCCGATCTTCGAGCAGCCGATCACGGCGCACAGTTTTGCCAGTTATCCACAGATCAGCGTGTCCCGCCGTGGACGGGCCAATGGGCCGATCGATGTGGAGCTGGCCAACTTCAAGGTGCAGCGGCGGGTGGCGCTGATTACCCCGAGTTTTCACTCGGCGCTTTTCTCGCTGCCGGATTCCGACCTGATCCTGCCGATGCCGGCCAACATCCTCAACAGCGTGCACAAGCTCGGGCTGCCGCTGCGCTCGTTCGAGATCCCGGTGCCGCTGGAGCGAGTGACCGTGCTGCAGGCATGGCACCCACGGTTTCACAATGACCCGGCACATCGGTGGTTGCGGCAGACCCTGAAGGCCTGTTGCAGCGTTGACCCTTGATTGCCTATGAGGGCCTCATCGCCGGCAAGCCAGCTCCCACAGGATCGTTGCATATCTCGAAAACTACGCAGTACCTGTGGGAGCTGGCTTGCCGGCGATAGGGCCAGACCTGCAAAAGGCGGATTGCGTCCAGCGCAACATAAACCTACCGATAAGTCAGTTTTCGTCAGCATTCGACCTTCTTAGACTTGCTCCAGTCGCAAATTTGTTGCTGGAGATGTCTGCCCATGAGTTCCCTGTCCGCCCCGTCTGCCGCGATTGCCGCCGCCCCCGCGCCGGCCGCGCCTGCGCAGACTGCGTTCGGCCTGCAGGTAGTGGTCGGGCTGTTCGGTGTGCTGCTGGCCGTGTTGTGCGCGGGCCTCAACGAGTCGGTAACCAAAATCTCCCTGGCCGATATCCGTGGGGCCATGGGCATCGGTGCCGACGAAGGCGCCTGGCTGCTGGCGGCCTACAGCGCCGCCTCGGTTTCGGCCATGGCCTTCGCGCCATGGCTGGCCACCACGTTCTCGCTGCGGCGCTTCACCATGAGCGCCATCGGCCTGTTCGCCGTGCTCGGCCTGCTGCAACCGTTCGCCCCCAACCTGCACAGCCTGATGCTGCTGCGTGTGCTCCAGGGCTTCGCCTCTGGCGCCTTGCCGCCGATGTTGATGAGCGTGGCCCTGCGCTTCCTGCCTCCGGGCATCAAGGTCTATGGCCTGGCCTGCTATGCCCTCACCGCCACCTTCGGCCCCAACCTCGGCACACCGCTGGCAGGGCTGTGGACCGAATACGTCGGTTGGCAGTGGGCGTTCTGGCAGATCATCCTGCCCTCGGCGCTGGCCATGTTCTGCGTCGGTTGGGGCCTGCCGCAGGACCCGCTGCGCCTGGAGCGCTTCAAGCAGTTCGACTGGCGCGGCGTGCTGCTCGGCCTGCCCGCCATCAGCTGCATCGTACTGGGCCTGTCGCTGGGTGACCGCTGGGGCTGGTTCGATTCCCCGCTGATCTGCTGGCTGCTCGGCGGTGGCCTGCTGTTGCTGGTGCTGTTCATGTACAACGAATGGTCCGAGCCGTTGCCATTCTTCCAGTTGCGCATGCTGTCGCGGCGCAACCTGAGTTTCGCTCTGGTGACCCTGGCCGGTGTGCTGATCGTGCTCTCGGGCGTGGGCAGCATTCCGTCGGCCTATCTGGCGCAGATTCAGGGCTACCGCCCGGCGCAGACCAGCCCGCTGATGATGCTGGTGGCCATGCCGCAGCTGGTGGCCCTGCCGTTGACGGCGGCGCTGTGCAATATCCGCGCAGTGGACTGCCGCTGGGTGCTGGGGATAGGCCTGGCGATGCTGGCTGTGTCCTGTGCCGGCAGCAGCCTGCTGACCAGCGAGTGGATCCGTGGCGATTTCTACCCGTTCTACCTGCTGCAGGTGTTCGGCCAGCCAATGGCAGTGCTGCCGCTGCTGATGCTGTCCACCAACGGCATGACCCCGCAGGAAGGCCCGTTCGCCTCCAGCTGGTTCAACACCGTCAAGGGCCTGGCCGCGGTGATCGCCGGTGGCCTGCTGGACGCCCTTGGCACCCTGCGCCGGCACTTCCATTCCAACCACCTGGTGGACAGCCTGGGCAACGCCCCGCTGGTCGACGGTAACGCAGCCGGCCTGGCCAGGCGCATCCACGACCAGGCGCTGGTGCTGACCTCGGCCGACCTCTACCTGGTCATGGCCTGCATTGCCGTGGCCCTGATCTGCCTGATTCCTTTCGTGCCTACCCGGGTCTATCCGCCGCGCGCGGTGGCCTGAACCCTGGATGAATTCGAGAACCACTTAAATGACCAACAACCGCAAAACCCTGTTCATCGGCTCGGTGCTTGCCGTGGCCGTCCTGGCTGCCATCGTCGGCCCGTGGATGTTCGGCAGCGACCACCGCCAGAGCACCAATGACGCGTATGTTGTCGCCGACTACACCGTGGTCGCGCCCAAGATCGCCGGTTTCATCAAGGAAGTGCTGGTGGAGGACAACCAGCAGGTCAAGGCTGGCCAGTTGCTGGCTACCATCGATGCCCGTGACTACCAGGCCGCGCTGGATGCCGCGCAGGCGCAGTTGCTGGTGGCCCAGGCGCAAAGCGCCGATGCCCGTGCCACGCTCGAGCGCCAGGCGTCGCTGATTGCCCAGGCTGAGGCTGCAGTGAAAGCGGCCCAGGCCGAAGCTGCGTTCGCCGACCATGAGGTCAACCGCTACAGCCGCCTGGCCGAGCAAGGTGCCGGCACCGTGCAGAACGCCCAGCAGGCACGCAGTGGGGTCGACCAGGCCCGCGCACGCCTGGCCAATGCCCAGGCGGCACTGGTCGCGGCGCGCAAGCAGGTGGATATCCTTACCGCCCAGGTGGCCAGTGCCGACGGCCAGCTGAAGCGGGCCGAGGCAGGGCTGGAAAAGGCCCAGCTCGATCTGTCCTACACCCGCATCACCGCACCGGTGGACGGCATGGTCGGCGAGCGTGCCTTGCGTGTCGGTGCCTACGTCAACCCGGGCGCCCGCCTGCTGTCGGTGGTGCCGTTGCAGCAGGCCTACGTGGTCGGAAACTTCCAGGAAACCCAGCTGACCCACGTACAGCCTGGCCAGGCCGTGAGCATCAGCGTCGACACCTTTGCCGGTGAGAAGCTGCAAGGCCATGTGGAAAGCATCGCCCCGGCCACCGGCGTGACCTTCGCCGCGGTCAAGCCGGACAACGCTACCGGCAACTTCACCAAGGTGGTGCAGCGCATCCCGGTGAAGATCGTTTTCGATGACGGCCAGCCGCTGCTTGCCCGCCTGCGCGTGGGCATGTCGGTGGAAGCGACCATCGACACCCGTGGTGACAAGCTGGACGGCAAAGAGGTAAGTGCACGATGAAAGCGGCGTTACGCTTGAGCCCGTTGCTGCTGGCCGTATTGATGGCCGGCTGCACCTTGGGCCCTGACTTCCAGCGCCCTGACAGCCAGGCCCCGCAACAGTGGGCGCCGCTGCAAGGCGAGGCGGCGGCCAGCCAGCCCCAGGCCGAACCGCTGGAACTGCGCTGGTGGGAGAGCTTCCACGACGCCCGCCTGAGTGCTTTGATCCAACGCGTTGCCGAGCGCAACCTCGACCTGCAGATGGCCAGCGCCCGCCTGCTGCAAAGCCGCGCCCTGCGCAGCACCGTGGCTGCCGACGAAGTACCGTCAGTGGACGTGAACGCCGGCTACAGCCGCTCGCGCAATAGTGCCGAAGGCCTGAGTGACCCGTCCGGCAAGGCGGGCAAGGAAGCCTTCAACCTCTGGCAGGGTGACCTTGTGGCCGGCTGGGAGCTGGACCTGTGGGGCCGTGTGCGGCGCCAGGTCGAGGCAGCCGATGCCACGGTCGAAGTGGCCGAGAACGACCGCCGCGGCGTGCTGTTGGCATTGCTTTCGGAAACCGCCGGCAACTATATCCAGTTGCGCGCTGTGCAGCACACCATCGATGTGACCCGCGACAACCTCAAGGTCGCCCAGCACAGCCTGAAATTGTCCGAAAACCGCCAGGCCGAAGGTGTCGCCACGCGCCTGGACGTGGCTCAGGCCAGTGCCCAGGTCGCCTCTATCGAGTCACGCCTGCCTAGTCTGGAAGCGCGGCGCGACGACCTGATCAACGCCCTCAGCCTGCTTGCCGCCGAACCACCGCGCAGCCTGCAGGCCGAGTTGCTGCAGGGCGGCGAACTGCCTGCGCCACAGCAGAAGTTCGCCATTGGCTTGCCGTCCGAACTGGCCGAACGCCGCCCGGACATTCGCCAGGCCGAGGCTCGTTTGCATGCTGCCACCGCCAGCATTGGCGTGGCCAAGGCCGACTTCTACCCCAGCATCCGGCTGTCGGGCAGTGTCGGGTTCCAGGCCATGCAGCTGTCCGATTTCGGCGCCTGGGATTCACGCCGCTTCGCCTTCGGGCCGCAGCTGTCGCTGCCGATCTTCGAGGGTGGCCGGCTCAAGGGCACCTTGGAGCTGCGCGAGGCGCAGCAGCAGGAAGCGGCGCTGAACTACCGCAAGGTGGTGCTGGGTGCCTGGCATGAAATCGACGATGTGCTGCGCCTGTACAACGCCAGCCAGCTGCGCCGCGACCACTTGGCCGAGGCGGTGCGGCAGAACCGCATCGCCCTGGAAACTGCCCAGCGCCAGTATGTGGAAGGGGCGGTGGACTTTCTCAATGTACTGACGGTGCAGGGGGCTTTGCTGGCCAGCGAGGAGCAGTGGATCGACAGTTCTGCGGCGGTGTCGCAGGCGCTGGTGGGGCTGTACAAGGCCCTGGGTGGTGGCTGGCAGGCGTTTGACGAGCAGCCTGTGAAGAAAGTGTGATGTTTTGGGGCCGCTTTGCGGCCCATCGCGACACAAGGCCGCTCCAGGAGATCGCGTCCGCATGTAGGAGCGGCCTTGTGTCGCGATGGGCTGCAAAGCAGCCCCGGCAATTGTCCTGATTACCGAGGAGGCACAGATGCACATTTCCCTGAACGGCAAGCGCGCCATCGTCAGCGGCTCCACCGCCGGCATCGGCCTGGCCATCGCCATCGGCCTGGCCGAGGCGGGGGCCGAAGTGGTCCTCAACGGTCGCACCCAGGCCCGGGTCGACGAAGCCCTCAAAGTAGTGCGCGAGCGCCTGCCGCAGGCGCGCATCATCGGCATCGCTGCCGACCTGAGCACCCAGGCCGGTGCGCAGACGCTTTTCAAGCAGGTGCCGCACACCGACATCCTGGTCAACAACCTGGGCATCTTCGAGCCCAAGCCGTTCTTCGAGATCGAGGATGAGGACTGGCAGCGTTTCTTCGACGTCAATGTGCTCAGTGCCGTTCGCCTGTCACGCCACTATGCCCCGGGCATGGCCGAACGCAAATGGGGGCGAGTGGTGTTCCTGTCCAGTGAGTCGGCGCTGCAGATCCCGACCGAGATGATTCATTACGGCATGACCAAGACTGCGTTGCTGGCGGTGTCGCGCGGGCTGGCCGAGACCCTGGCCGGCACCGGGGTGACGGTGAATTCGGTGCTGCCGGGGCCTACGCGTTCGGAAGGTGTGGGCGACTTCTTTGCCAAGCTGGCCGAGGAGCAGGGGGTGTCGACTGAAGAGCTGGAGGCCAACTTCCTTGCCGAGCACCGGCCGACCTCGCTGATCAAGCGACTGGCGACAGTGGAGGAGGTGGCGAACATGGTGGTGTACCTGGCGTCGATGCAGGCCAGTGCCACTACCGGGGCTGCCTTGCGGGTGGATGGCGGGGTGCTGCGTTCCATTGCCTGATCTGTTTTGCCTGTACTGGCCTCTTCGCGGGTTTACCCGCGAAGAGGCCAGTACAGGCAACCAATCAATCAGAGCGGGCGCAGCAGGCCAAACCGCTTGCGCAACGCCCAATCCAGCACCCGTCGCGGCAGTAACCGGGCCATCAACGGCAAAGCCGTACTGCCGTTGCCCAACCGCACCACCGCCGGCACCGGCGACTTCCCGACCGCTGCCAACACGCCCTGGGCAAACACTGCCGCCGAGGTGGGCTTGTCCTGCGAAGCCCGTGCCCGTGCCTGCACGTGCTCGCGCAACGGCCACCACGCCGAATCCGCCGCCAGCACCTGCTCGGCCTGGCGCTGGGCATTGCTGGCGAACTGCGAGGCAATCGCCCCTGGCTGCACTTCCATAACCTGCACACCAAACGGCGCCAGTTCCAGGCGCAAAGCATCGCTCAGGGCATGCACGGCGGCTTTCGAGGCGCAGTAGGCGCCGGCGAACGGAGTGACCAGCACGCCTGATACGCTGCCGATGTTCACCACCAGGCCCCGTGAGCGGCGTAGCTGTGGGAACAATGCGCGGGTAACGCCGACCACGGCGAATACGTTGGTTTCGAACTGCTGGCGCAGGGCATCCACACCGCCATCGAGCAGCGGGCCCATGGCGCCGTAGCCGGCGTTGTTGATCAGGATATCGAGGTTTACCAGATCCTCGGCCAGGCGGGCCAGCGCCTCGCTGTCGTTCACATCAAGTTGCCGGGCGGTGAAGCCGGCGGCGTTCAGTTGCTCGACATCCTCAGGTTTGCGGGCGGTGGCCCAGACGTGGTGGCCGGCATCGCGGAAGGCGTCGGCCAGGGCGCGGCCGATGCCGCTGGAACAACCGGTGATCAGGACGGTGGGCATGGTTGGGGCCTGTTGTCAGGGGAAGTTGGTGTTGCCTGTGCCGGCCCTTTCGCGGGCTTGCCCGCTCCCACAGGAACTCCACAGCTCTTGAGTACTGTGCAGTACCTGTGGGAGCGGGCAAGCCCGCGAAAGGGCCGGCACAGGCGATAGATTAGTTGGCAAACGTACCTTGCAGATGCTCTGCACGAAACTCCAGGGTCTGCGGCCTGTACCCGGAGCGCAGTGGCGGCAGTGGCAGGCAGTCCTTCCACTCGGCCCCTGGCTGCAGTTCACCCGGCCCACGGTAGCGCGGGGCGTTGTAGGTGTTCTCCGCCAGGTTCACGGTATCGCCCGGCGCATACGCCGCCACCCGCCAGCGCAGTTCGGTCAGCGGCACGTCGTTGCCGTTCTTCATGCGCACCTGCAGGGCACGGTCGGCGGGGCAGTGTTCGGGGGCGTAGGTCAGGCGTAGGTCCAGGCGGGCCAGTTGCGAGGTTTCGCGGGTGTCCTGCCAGACGACGAACAGGGCCACCAGGCCCAGGCCACAAACGGCTGCCAGCGAGATCGGCAGGGCCTTGGCCGGGTAGCGCAACAGCAGCACCAGCCAGGTGAGGATGAGGAAGGCACCGATGATCATGGGACGTGCAGACCTTGATTGCGCGGGGTCTGACCATCGTAGCCCGAAATGGAGAGTGGCTCAAAAAGCGGGGCCGCAAAGCGGCCCCAGGGTTGCATTACTGCGCGATGGTCTTCACCGAAACACCCCGTTCGATCGGAGTGGAGGTACGCCCGTAAACGTCCTCGAAGCGCTCGATGTCATCCTCGCCGAGGTAGCTGCCGGACTGCACTTCGATGATCTCCAGCGGGATCTTGCCCGGGTTGCGCAGGCGGTGCACCGATGCGATCGGGATGTAGGTCGACTGGTTTTCGGTCAGCAGGAACACGTTCTCGTCACAGGTCACCTCGGCGGTGCCGGACACCACGATCCAGTGCTCGGCACGGTGGTGGTGCATCTGCAGCGACAGGCTGGCGCCCGGCTTGACGGTGATGTGCTTGACCTGGAAGCGGCCGCCCATGTCCACCGAGTCGTACGAGCCCCACGGGCGATACACTTCCAGGTGGTTCTGGGTTTCGCTGCGGCCCTGCTCGTCGAGGGTCTTGACCATCTGCTTGACGCCCTGGACCTTGTCCTTGTGGGCAATCATCATGGCGTCCTTGGTCTCGACCACCACGATGTTCTCCAGGCCGATCACCGACACCAGCTTGCCGTTGCCGTGGATCATGCAGTTGTGGCTGTCCTGCACCACCACATCGCCCTTGGTGACGTTGCCGTTGTCGTCCTTCTCGTGCACTTCCCACAGCGACGACCAGCAGCCCACGTCGCTCCAGCCGGCCGACATCGGCACCACGCAGGCGCGCTGGGTCTTTTCCATCACCGCGTAGTCGATGGAGTTGTCCGGGCAGCAGGCGAAGGTGGCTTCGTCGATGCTCAGCACATCACCGTCTTCCTGGCTGCGCTCCAGGGCCAGCACGCAGGTGTCGTAGATGTCGCCGTCGTGCTTCTTCAGCTCTTCGAGGAAGCGGCTGGCACGGAACAGGAACATGCCGCTGTTCCAGAAGTAGCCGCCGGCCTGGACGAACTCGGCGGCGCGTTTTTCGTCGGGCTTTTCGACGAACTGCGCCACGCGCGCCACGCCTTCAGGCAGCAGGGCGTCCTGGCTGGAACGGATGTAGCCGTAGCCGGTTTCCGGCTTGGTCGCCGGCACGCCGAACAGCACCATCTCGCCACGCTCGGCGGCCACGGTGGCCAGGGCCAATGCGCGCTGCAGGGCCTTCTGGTCATCGATCACGTGGTCGGCGGGCAGCACCAGCATCAGCTCGTCGCGGCCTTCGTTGACCAGTTTCATGGCAGTCATGGCCACGGCCGGCGCGGTATTGCGGCCGAACGGTTCCATCAGGATGCCTTGGGTTTGCAGCTTCAGTGCGGCCAGTTGCTCCTGGACGATGAACTTGTGGTCCTTGTTGCAGACCACGATCGGTGTGTCCATGCCTTCGAACACCAGGCGCTCGAGGGTTTGCTGGAACAGTGTGTGCTCACCGGTCAGGGCCAGGAACTGCTTGGGGAACTGCTTTCGCGACAGAGGCCACAGACGGGAACCGCTACCACCAGAAAGAATTACCGGGATCATCATGTTTCTCCAATAGTCGTTGAGAGGCAGGGGAATCAGTTGCTAGCCACGGGGCGAGTTACCCACACCGGCGACAAGGCGTTGCCGGAACCCGTTACGTACAGCACTGCGGCTTCGCCGCGCTCCAGGGCGACGGGTTTGACGTCACCCACTTTCTTGTCTCCTTGGAACAGCGCCAGGTTGACCTTGACCGGGTTGATTTCGCGTTCGCCGCGGCCGTTGGCGGCAACCGGCTTGACCACTTCGGTCTTGCCGTCGGCGGTCTTCAGGGTCAGTTGCTGGTCACTCAGGTTCTGCACGCGAACCAGGGCTTTCTGCTTGTTCTTGAACGGCGGCTCTTCGATCAACTGCGGGTTGCCGCTGGCGCTGTTGACCAGGGTGTAGTACTTGTCCGCAGCCAGCTTGACCGGCACGCTCTTGCCACCGACCTGAGCGGTGTAGTCACCCCCTGGCAGGAAGCTGAAGTCACTGCTGCCCTGTGCACCAACCTGTTTGATCTGGGTGTTGCCGACCGAAGCTGCCGCCGGTGCGCTGGAAGCGTTGTAAAGGCGCACGAAGGTCGAGCCTTTCGGTGCGCTCGGGCCATACAGCGCGGCGTCGGCGCCGGCGAAGGCCTGCATGGAGGCCAGGGACAGGCCGGCAGCGAGGGTGAGGGCTTTGGCAATGGAAGTCTTGGTAGTCATATGTAGGTTCCTCTGATTAGTGGTTAGTCCGGGTGGACGACAAAGCCAGGTTTTCTTCGGATTTACGGGTGTTCTTCAGCTGGGCGATCCACTGTGGATCGAAGCTGCTGAGGTCGTTCTTCATTGGCAGATAACGTTCGGGGAATTCCCACACCACCACTTGGGGTGCGGCGTTCTTGAAGGCATCGCTTTGCAGGTACTTGAGCATCGGCAGCAGCGGGCCATGGCCGTCTTCGGCGTAGTTGGCCACATCGCTGCGCAGGGCCTGCTGCAGCGCGCCGAGGAAGTTCCAGTGCGGGTTGGCGCTGTAGCTGGTGCCCACCAGTGCAACCGGGATCTGCGTGTCGGCGAACAGTGCGTCACCGGCTTCACCTTCGGTCTCGACCGGGCGAGTGGTGCGCTGCTGCAGGTTGTCCGGGGCCGGCAGCAGGTTGCTGAACAGCGGGTCCAGTGGCAGGAAGTTGGTCAGGTCGCCCTTGTATGGCGCGGTGCTGCCGGCTTCGGTGATGAACGCCTGCGGGTCGCCGTTGAGCAGGCTCTGGCGGCTGACCGCTTCGGCCAGTGCCTGCGCAGCCACTTCGGCGCCCATCGGCGTCCAGTGGGTGTCGGTGCGCAGGAACACCTGGCCGCGCGCCTTGGCCTGCTCCATGGGTGCCAACAGGTCCGGGGCGAACACGTTGGCCTGGCGTGCCTGGGCATGGAACTGGTTGTACAGGTCGTCATGCAGACTGGTCGGCAGTTCCGTGCCCAGGTATTCGGCGTACACCCGCGCCTTGGCTGGCACGATCGCCAATACAAGCTGGCTGCCGTGCTGCTGCAAGGTGTCACGCACGCCACGGATCAGCGCCAGGTTTTCCTGCATCAGCTGCTCGGCACCGGCGGTGGGCTTGAACTCTTCGTCACTGAACAGCCACTGGTCGCGGCCCAGTACCACGCCGGGGCGGCCTTCGTTGAACAGCTTGAAGTCCATCGCCGCCCAAAGGTTGGTGCCCAGGCGCTTGATCGGGAACTGCTCGTCGTAGTGGGTCTCGGCAGCCTTGGCCAGCTTGCCGTTGAGCAGGGTCATCTGCTCGGTACGCTGGAAGCTTTGCAGGCCACCGGTGGACCAGACGCCCATGCCCACCAGCAGGCCGAGGAACGACAGCGAATAGGTAATGCGTAATGTCCGGGTCATGTCATCAACCTCAGAACTGGAAGTAAAGGAACGGCGAGTAGCTCTGCGCCGAAAGCTTGAGGATCGAGGCCACGAACAGCAGCAGCACCAGGGCGCGGGTCATCACCCGGGTCCAGTCCAGGCCGATCGAACCGTCGCTGTTGACCTGCACCGGGGTGGCCTTGGGCGTTGGCCGGGCGTTGCGGTAGAAGTCGCGCAGGCCGAAGAACGCCAGGGTGATGTAGGCGACCACCAGGGTGGCTACCTGCAGGCCGGTGAGCTGGGCACGGTTGAGTTCCGACAGCTGCCAGTCGCCGAAGCTGAACATGGCGCCGTACATGCGACCGGCCACTTCCAGGTTCTCGGCACGGAAGATCACCCAGCCGACCACCACCAGCAGGAAGGTGAATGCCCACTTCACCGGGTTGAAACGCTGCGGGTTGGTGTCGATGCCCAGCGCGCGCTCGATGGCCAGCCACATGCCGTGCCAGGCGCCCCAGATGATGTAGGTGAAGTTGGCGCCGTGCCACAGGCCACCCAGCAGCATGGTCAGGAACAGGTTGCGGTAGGTGTTGAAGGTGCCTTTGCGGTTACCGCCCAGGGTGATGTACAGGTAGTCGCGCAGCCAGGTCGACAGGCTGATGTGCCAGCGCCGCCAGAACTCGGTGATCGACTGGCTGATGTACGGCTGCTTGAAGTTCTCCATGAAGCGGAAGCCCATCATCAGGCCCAGGCCGATGGCCATGTCGCTGTAGCCGCTGAAGTCGAAGTACAGCTGCGCGGTGTAGGCCAAAGCGCCGAGCCAGGCATCCCCGGTGGTCGGGTTCTGCAGGGCGAAGCAGTGGTCGGCCACTACCGCCAGGGTATCGGCGATGAACACTTTCTTGATGAAGCCCTGCATGAAGCGGGTGCAGCCTTCGGAGAACTTGTCCAGGGTGTGGGTGCGGTTGTTGAACTGGTCGACCAGGTCCTTGAAGCGCAGCACGGGGCCGGCGATCAGGTGCGGGAAGATCGCCACGAACGCCGCGAAGTCGATCAGGTTGCGGGTGGCCGGGGTGTCGCCGCGGTACACGTCGATGATGTAGCTGATCGACTCGAAGATGTAGAACGAGATACCGATCGGCAGCAGCACGTGGGTGAGGATGAACGGCTCCAGGCCGAACGAGGAGATGATCGCGTTGAGGCTGTCGACGCCGAAGTTGGCGTACTTGAAGTAGCCGAGAATCGCCAGGTCCACACCGACGCCGAGCAGCAGCCAGCGCTGTGCCGGCTTGGTACGCACGCCGGCGGCGCCGACTTTCAGGCCGATCCAGTAGTTCCACAGGGTCACGCCGGCGAACAGGGCGAGGAAGTCGACCCGCCACCAGGCGTAGAAGATGTAGCTGGCGACCAGCAGCAGCAGGTTGCGATAGCGTTGCCCGCTCAAGTAGTACAGGCCGAGGAAGATCGGCAAGAACAGGAACAGGAACACGTTGGACGAGAAGACCATCCCGGTTCTCCTTTTTGTTCACAGCATCCGGGGCAAAGCGCCCCCCAAACCCCCCAGTGCAAGACTGGAAGGCAACCTAGTACCTCTGTGGGAGCTGGCTTGCCGGCGAAGCCTTGCCCAGCGGTAGACAGCGGCTGCTACGCAGCCCATCGCCGGCAAGCCGGCTCCCACAGGTTTCACCCCCACATTGGGGTGTGTTACTTCTTGCTCTCTGCGCTCGGGTCATAGACCCGGGTCAGGTCGCCGCCCAGCCGGAAGCTGTTGAACGGCTGCATACCGCGCTTGCGCTGCAGGGTGTCGCCACCGCACGCATACAGGCTGCAATAGGGCTCCATCCACGAGTACTTGCTGTCGATCTTCAGGTCTTTCATGTCCTGTTTCTCGCCATTGCGGGCCTTGAACGCGCTTGGGTCCTTCGAACCGTTCAGTACCCGCTGCGCCAGGCGCTGCAGGGCGTTGTTGTTCTCGCCGCGCACGTCCACGCCATTGACCTGGGCGAAGCTGGCGATCATCGTCAACGGCGGCAGGGCGTAGTTGTGGTAGGCCAGGGCGCGTTGCTTGCGCTTCAGTTCGTTGGGCAGGAAGCCCTGCTCGTCTACCTGGTTGGCGCCAACCCTGTATTCCTTCACGGCCCAGTCGAACAGGTCGCGACGGTCGGTAGCCACGGCGGTGGCCATTACCGCCCAGGCAGCCCAGTAGCTGTGGTTGTTGATCTTCTCCAGTGGCAGGTCGCTCCAGTCGCGCACGGTCTGCTCGGCCAGGCGGGCGAACCATTTTTCGATCAGCTCGGCCTCGGCCTGGTGCGCGGCCAACGGCTGCGAATTGGAGAACTTCAGGCGCAGCCACGAACCACTCATGCTGCCCAGCGCCCATTTGCGCATCGACTTGCCGGTGTGGTTGTAGTCGGTGGACATCAGCGCATCGGCGCGGGCCCAGCTGCCCAGCCAGGCCAGGGTGCAGTCGAGTTGCGCCGGGCGGCCGTCACGCATGTACTGGCCGATCATCTTGCTCACGCCTTTCTCAAGGGTGGTGATGTCTTCGGTGGACTTGCGAAAGGCCTTTTCCGAGTCGGCGTTGAGTGTTGCCCGCGCCTTGTCCGAGCCTTCGTACTTGCTGCGGAACTGCAGGGCACCGGTATACGGTTTGGGGGCAGCTTCGCAGCGGAAGTTACCGTCGCCGGTCTTGAGCTTTTCGATCCCCTCGTAGTAACCCTGGGGCGGTACCAGCGCGGCGTGCGCGGCACCGCCGCACAACGCCAGGGCGAGCAGGGCGGGGCGGGAAATTCGCTTGAACGGGATCATGGTCGCCTCACTGGCCGGCCTGCGCGGTCTGCGCAGGCACGGCGAAGTTGTTGCGTTTGCAGAGCTTGGCTTCGACCTTCTGGGTACCGCTTTCCGGTCCCTGCACCTCGAACGCCAGCAGGCTCTGGCTGGCCCAGTCCTCGTCTTCGCGCATCTGGAAGACGAAGCGGCCGTCGGTGTCGGAGGTTTCCGGTTTTTCCAGCTTGATGTCCTCGTGGCGGCCGTTGAGGTACCAGAGGGTCGCTTGCAGCACCTTCACCGACGGGTCTTCGAACTTGACGTCCATCTGCATGTTGCGGTTGATCAGGTCTTTGATCACGCCGCCCTTGCCATTGACCATCAGCTCGTTCTTGCCGGGCTTGAGGGTGGCGCTGGCGCTCATCAGGGCCGGGCGGTTATCGCAGCCGTCGTCGAGCAGGCCAAGGATTTGCCGCCAGATGGTTTCCTGGTCCAGGCGATACAGCGGGGAGAATTCCCAGATCAGGATCTTCGGCGGGTTCTTCTGGAATTCTTCGCTGCCCAGGTACTGGATCATCGAACCTTCCAGGCCACCACCAGGGAAGGCCACGTTGAGCACGTCGGCGCCGATGTACTGCTCGAGGAACCCGGAGAAGTTGTAGTTCTTGCCACTGTGGCTGGTGCCGACCAGGGTGATCTGCGCGTTGCCGCCGTCACCGAACAGGTCGTCGCCGCCGCCGGTGGAACCTTTTGGTTCGGTGGCGAACTGGTCCATGTACTGGACGGCATAGCTGGTGCCGCACAGCTGGCCGGCCACGTTATGCAGGGTGCCGGTCTTGCCCATGCGCCCGGACTTTTTCGTTTCGAATTCCTTGCGCGGGATGCCTTCGAAGGCCGGCATCTTGTGCACGGTATCGGCCACGATCCTGGCCGCGCGCTCGGCGCCATAAGGCGTCCAGTGCTGGTCGCCACGGAAGTAGAAGTCCTTGCCCTGGTCGGCAGCGGCCAGTTGCTCATTGGTCAGCGGCGACAGGTCGGGCACGTTGTAGCCCATGCTGGCAAAGCGCTTGAGCATGGCCTGGTAGTTGCCCAGGGCCTTCTGGTAGTCGAAGGCAGCCTTTTCCGCCGGGTTGAGCATGTTGCGGTTCACCAGGCCGCGGGTCGGCTGGTACACCACCACCAGTTCCACACCGCGCTTCTTGAATGCGTCGTGCACTTGCTGCAGGCGCTTGTAGCCGGCCGGGGTGGTATTGAACTCGGTGCGCAGGTCTTCGCGGGTACGGAACAGCCAGTCGCCCTTCGCCTGCACCAGCGTGGTGAAGTTCTGCTGGTAACGGGTTGTGTAGCGGCTTGGGTCGTGCGCTTCAGGGCACAGCTGGCAGCAAGGCTCGGCGCTGAAGGTGGGGGCCTTGACGTCTTCGGCGCGCACGCCCTGGCTGATCGCCAGAAGGGCGGCGGACAGGCCCAGCAGTTTCATCAGATGTGGAGTCATGGTCTGGGCTTCCTTAATCGATCATTTCGGTCTGGCGTTCGACCGGGTCGATCAGCACAGCCTTTTGCTGGCGTACCAGCAGGTCGAGGATTTCGTCCTGGCGTTCGCCGAGGATGCCGTTGAGGCTGATGCCGTTGGCCTTGCGCGGGGCGAGCATGGATACCTTGTAAAGCTCGACCGACAGCGGCGAGTCGATCGACAGCGGGCCGGAGCCGTTGGCCGCCAGTTCGCCACCGACCAGGATCAGCGACACCTTGGTGTCGAACGGGTCGAGGGCGATGTCGCGGTCGGTGTTGGACAGGTCCTTGATGTGGCCGTACACGCCGACCAGGCCGTTGGCTATTGCGACGTTTTCGTACAGGCGGATGTTCACGCTGTTACGTACGCGGATGCCGTGGCGGCGGTTGTTGATCAGCTTGTTGCCCCAGATCAGGTTGTCGCCACTTTCGTACAGGGTGATGCCGTCGGTGTGGTTGCGGTAGATCTCGTTGTAGGCAATCAGGTTGTTGACGCTGTTACGGTCGATCACCACGCCCGAGAGCTTGTTGTCGAAGCTCTTGTTGTTGATGATCCAGCTGTCGTTGACCTCACGCGAGACGATGATGCCGTGCTTCTTCTTGGTGCCGTACACCGTGTTGCCGGCGATGATCAGCCGGTGCGAGCGGTCGTGCGGGTCGATGCCGTAGACGATGTTGTCGCGGTAGGTGCTGTCCTTGACCACGAAGTCCTGGGTCTCGTAGCAGTAGAAGCCGTACCACATGTCGCTGAACTCAGAGCCGATGATCCAGCCGGTGGGTTCCGGGCGGCCCATGCGCTTGGCCATGTTCGGCGTGTACTGCGAGATGCTCACGCCGTACGACTTGGACTTGGCGTAGCCGAAGCTGGCCATTTTGGTGTTGACGATGTAGGTCTCGGTACCGCCCCACGACAGCAGGAACGGGCGGAACTCCTTGGGCGAGCGGAAGGTTGCCGGGCCGTTTTCCTTTTCCCGCCAGCCGGTCACCTGGGTGTCGGTGACGAACAGCTTGCCGTCGTTGACCAGGAACGAACCGCCTTCCTGGGACAGGCGCAGTTGCTTGACCTTGCCGTCGATCTCGAGGATGCCCTTCTGCCCGACCACGATCGGCAGGCGCGCCAGGTAGACCCCTGGCTCGACTTCGCTGAGGTACTGCTTGGGTACCTTCTTGCTCAGCTCGACCAGGTCGACATGGCCGTCATCGACGAAGATCGCCTGCGGAATGCCATGCTGGCGCTGGACCCACTCGGCCGCCTTGTTGTCGCCGCCAACGAATTCCTTGAGGGTGTCCTCCTGGAACATGCGGCGCAGGCTGACCTTGCCTTTGTGGCGACGGTCGATTTTCTTCTGCACCGCCTCGGCGGTGTAGCCGGTCAGGTCAGGCAGCTTCGGCGGGTCCATGTGCAGCGGCTCGACCGGTGCACTGGAGACCGTGTAGGTCTTGGCCTGCTGCAGTTCCTTGGCGATCACCTGGGGCTCTGCGGCAGCGACCAGGCCACTGGCCAGCAGCAGGGCGCTGGCCAGGAGGCTGTGACGTAAGTGCGGGTGAAGGTTCATCAGGGTCTCCCGGCCTCAGAAGCGCCAGATCACGTCGACGAAGGCGCGGTGCATGTACGAGTCCGCTTCCTTGCCGTAGGCGTCACCCGGCTTGAACACACCGGCGCGCAGGCGCACCAGGGCAGATGGCTCGTCGATGGCCTGGCTCATCGAAGCCGGCAGCAGGCCTTGCTTGAAGTACTTGGTCACGACCACGTCCATTTCCTGGCCAAGGTCTTTTTCACCATCGACCAGCGGGCGGTTCACGCCGTTGTCATTGACTACCGCGTTGATGCCGCTGGAACCGATGTTCTGGTTGCCATCGACACGCCAGAACTTGTGGTAGATGAAGCTGGCGTCGTAGTCGTCGCGCAGCTGCCAGGAGGCGAACAGGGTGGCCGCCTGCAGGTTGCCCAGCTCGCCACGGAAGGCTTCACCGAAGCGGTGCACGCGCGAACGGGTGCCGGTGTAATTGGAGCGGTTGCTCTCGAGGCCGGTCTGCTCGTAGTTGCTCGAACCGTCGTCGCCACCACCACCGCTGCCACGGGCGTAGGCCGCACCGACCTGCCATTGCGGGTCGAGGCGCAGGCGGATGCCGAGGTCGGTGGCCCAGGCGTTGACGTCACCGCTCTGCTTGCCGGTGGCCACGGTTTCGTCACCGACGACCTGGCTGCTGAGGGTGTCGCGGTCACCGGTCAGCCAGGTGACGCTGCCCCAGTAGTTGACGGTGTGGTCGTTGCGCCAGTTGTAGGCGTCGCTGTTGGCTTCCAGGCCCAGCCAGGTGAGGTCGCCGGTGCGGGTCTTGTCCAGCGCATCGACGGTTTCGCCCGGGTTCTTCAGGCTGCCGCCGTCGTGGGTGTGGTGGGCGCGAACGCCGACCCAGTGGCCAGGGGTCCACTGCGTGGCGACGTTGCCGTAGAGGTGTGTGCGGTCCTTGTCTTCCGGGGCCAGTTCGGTGAGGTCGGTGCGGTATTCGCTGAAGCGCTGGGCCACGCCCAGGTCGGCCTTGAGCAGGGTGGTGTCGAAGGTCCAGTTCAGCGCCTCGATATTGGTGTCACGCCACATGCCATCGTCGCTGCGCAGGCGCTGGCGGCCGAAACGCAGCTGCTCGCCGGGGTAGGCGGTCAGGCCGCTGTAGCCGACCCAGAATTCGCGCATGGCCAGGTAGCTCTTGTCCTGTTCACGGCCGTCGGCAGCGGTATCGGTACTGGTGCCGTCGTCGTTCTGGCGCAGGGTGTCGGTTTCGATGGTGTCGGTGGCGGTGACTGCCTGGCCCATGGCATAGGCGCTCCAGTTGCCACGCTCGCCATATACCCAAGGGCGCAGATCAAGACCGAGGCCGTTGACGTCGCCGCCGGAGCGGGTGCCCAGGTCACGGTCGTCTTCCGACTGGCCGGTGATCTTCACATCCAGGCCGAAGTTCTTTTCAGCGGTCATTTCCGCCAGGGTCGGGCAGGACCACAGCAGGGCGAAGCTCAGGCCGATGCCAGCTTTCACGAAGGGATTGAGCGTCATAGCGAGTCCTCACCGGTTACTTCTTTTTCGTCGTCTTGCAGGGCTTCGATGGCCAGGGTGCTGTTTGCGCCTTGCGCCATGCTGCCGCGCGCCTGCTTCTCTTGTGCCAGCAGTTGCTGGGCCTGGCTGCGTTGGTCAGGCGTAAGTTGCTGATCGAGCTGCTGCAACAGTTCAGCGGACTGCGGCGACGGGTTGGCCTGGGCCAGCTGGGCGAATACCCAGGCGTTACCTGGTTGCGGGCGAATGCCGTGGCCTTCGCTGAACAGCTGGGCCAAGGCGTAGTCGGCGCTGTTCTGTCCGCCACGGGCGGCGGCCAGCAGGTGGTCGACGGCCTTCTGCGGCTCGACGTTGCCCAGGTAACCGCGGCGGTACAGCTGGCCCAGGTAGTAATGGGCGCTGACTTCGCCGGCGTCGGCGGCAGCCTGCAGGTGTTCTTCGGCTTTGGGCGCGTCCGCAGGCACGGTCTTGCCTTCGTAGTACAGGCGGCCCAGCAACAGTTCGGCGCGTGGCTGTTCGGCTTCGCGGCCCTTGTCGATGTAGGCCATCAGCTGGTCGGTATCACCCAGCTCGGGGAAGTCGTACACCAGTTGCGCCAGGCTGACCCAGGACGCCGGGTTGGCCGGGGCCACCTGCTCGAGCAGGTCCTTGGCGGTTTTTTCGTCGGTCTGGCCGAGGCTGCGGTCAGCCAGTACCCGGGCAACGCTGTCGACCCGGGTGGCCGGCACTGCGCCACGGGCGTAGGCAGCCTTGAGTTGGCCGAGCAGGGCAGCCTGCTGGTCGGCCTGGCCACGCTTCTGGTACACGGTGGCCAGTTCGACGTAGCAGATGTCGGTGGTGTTCAGGGCGGCCTTGCAGATTTTCTCCACTTCGCCCAGGTGCTGGTCGTAGGTGCCCTGGGTGCGGTACAGCAGCACCTGGGCCAGGCCCGCTTCCGGGTTACCGGCGGCGCGCCACTGGTCGATCTGCTGCTGCGCGTTGACCTTGGGGAAGCTCTGCGGGTAGGTCAGGTAGAGCATCGCCAGCGGGATCAGGGTGTTGCTTTCGCCCTGCTTGGCGGCTTGCTTGAGCAGGGTTTCGGCTTCTTCGCGCTCGGCCTGGGTGCTGTCGGGCTTGGCCACCAGCAGGCGGCCAAGGCGCGCCTGGGCACGCGGCGAAATGGCGGCCGCGGCGCGGTAGGTGGCCTCGGCTTCCTTGATTTTCGCCGGATCGCGGGTGGCGACCTTGATGTCGGCCAGGCCCACTTGCGCTTCGCTGTAGCCCAGGTCGGCCAGCGCCTTGTAGTTGCGCTCGGCCAGTGCCGTGTCACCGCGCTTCATGGCTTCGTTGGCCAGGCGCTGGTCGGGCAGGCCTGCACAGCCGGCCAAGGCGATGGCCATGGCCAGGCCACACAAACCAAGGTTCACACGAACCCTGTGGGAGCTGGCTTGCCGGCGATTGGCCAGTGCAGGCGATACATCTGCTGGGCGAGTGCTGCGCACTCGATCGCCGGCAAGCCAGCTCCCACAGGTATCGGGTTGTCTGCTAGTCATAGGCTTGTCCTCTTACAGCCCACGGGCCATGGCTTTGTCGATCAGCCAGTTCAGCGATGGGCCACGGTCGCTGTTGACCGAAGCCGGGCGACCGGCGAGTTCGGCGGGCAGGGCGCTGTCGGGCTTGATCTGCACGCGGATGTCGGCGGCCAGGTCTTCGCTGTTGAGGCTGGCGCTGCTGACGATCTGGCCGGTGCGTACTTCGTCTTCGCCGGCTACCTGGAAGTTGACCCGGGTACCTGGCTTGACCTCGTCGAACTGGCGGTAGGTGAAGCGCGCCTCGATCATCGGGTTGGTGGTGCGCGGGATCAGCTGGAAGATCGGCTGGCCCTTGGCGGCGTACTGGCCGTTGTCCACCAGCTGGCGGGCAACCACGCAATCACACGGGCTGGTGAGGGTGCCGGACAGCTGCTTGCCGAACAGTTCCTCGATCTTCGCCGGCTCCAGTTGTGCGTCTTCCAGGTTGCCCTTGAGCATGTCCAGCATGCTGGTGGTGAAACTGGCCAGTGGCGCGCCCTTGGCGATCTGCCCACCGCTTTCGACCAGGCTGTTCACGGTGCCGTCGCGCGGCATGGTGACGTTGGTGGTGGGTACCGCGACCACGCCGGCTTCGGCATGGCTGACGAAGTACATGCCGTACAGCGACTTGGCGATGAAGCCGAAGGCGGCGACACCGACCACGAACACGCCGAGGGTGACGGTGACCGCCTTGAGGCGGCCGAAGGCGCTCAGGCCGGCACCGCCGTCCTTTTGCTTGCGCGCCTTGGTGAAGTTGTCGCGCTGCAGGGTGCTGAGCACATCGCCAGCAGTGATCAGCTCACCCGACAGGTGCGAGGTGATGATGTGGCGCAGCGTGGCGATGTCGCGGAGCTCGAGGTTCTGGAACTGCGCGCCGGTACGGCCGCTGCCCGGGTTGTAGGAGCGCACCTGGAACTCGATGTCCATCGACAGGCCGAGGTTGTCGACCGTGAACTGCAGCCGCCCGCGGAGCACGTCGCCAACCGACAGTTGTTGCTTGGTGTGGAAGCTCAGGCCACCGGCGGAGAGGTCGTCGACCTTCACATCGTGGGCCTGGCGCTGAGGGTCGAGGAACCGCAGCTTGGCGGGGATGCGTACCCGGGCATGCTGGCGCTGGGCTTCGGACTCATGCACGACGTTGACGTTCACGGCGGTATTCATGTGGTTTGTTCCTGTTAGTTCCGATCCGGGTTGGGCTCACACGACCATGAACAGCACAGCAACGAAGATGCTGGCAGCCGAGAAGGTCATGGTCCGCGAGGACCAGGTGTTGAACCATTGTTGAAAGCTGGCGAGGTCACGCTTGAGGGCAGTGGGCTGACGCGTCCAGGACTGCTTGTCGAGGCGGAAGAACACGTAGATCTTCATCAGCGCGCCGATGATCTGGTTGTAATAGAGAATCAGCGGGTAGGCCGGGCCTACGTTGTGGCCGGAGCACAGCAGCATGATGGTGAGGATCAGGCGGGTGATGCCGATCCACAGCAGATACACCAGCAGGAAGCCCAGGCCGAACTTGAGGCTGGCGATCACCGCCACGGTCAGGCCCAGCAGGCTGGTCCACATCGACACGCGCTGGTCGAACAGCACGATGCTGGTGAACAGCCCCAGGCGGCGCAGGCCCAGGCCAAGCGCGCGGGAGTTCTGCCGCAGGTTGTTGCCGTACCAGCGGTACATCAGCTTGCGGCTGGCCTTGAGGAAGCTCTTCTCCGGCGGGTGCTCGACCGTGTTGATGGCGGCGTCCGGCACGTAGAAGGTGTCGTAGCCCAGGCGCATCAGGCTGAACCAGCTGGACTTGTCGTCACCGGTGAGGAACTTGAAGCGGCCCAGGCGCCAGTGCATCAGCGAGTCGCTTTCGACGTCGGCGATGAACTCGGGGTTGGTCACCACGCTGGCGCGGAACATCGACATGCGTCCGGTCATGGTCAGCACGCGCTTGGACAGGGCCATCGAGCACATGTTGATGTGGCGCTGGGCGAAGCGCAGCTTGTGCCACTCGCTCATGATGTAGCCGCCACGCACTTCGCAGAACTCGTTGGTGGTCAGGCCGCCGACGTTGGGGAACAGCTTGAACCACGGCACGGTCTTGCGTACCACGCCATCGCCCAGCACGGTGTCACCGTCGATTACCGCCACCACGGCGTTCTCGTCCGGCAGCATGCGCGAGATCGCACGGAAACCGTAGGCCAGGCCGTCACGCTTGCCGGTACCGGCGATGCGCACGATGTCCAGTTTCACATGGGCTGGCGGGTTGTATTTGGCCCACAGGCTTTTCACCAGCAGTTCGTCCGACATCTCCACCAGCGAACAGACCACGGTGGTGGGGAAGCCACAGTTGATCGCCTCGCGGATCACCGAGCTGTACACCTGAGCAGTGGTGAGAGCTTCGATGCGGAAGCTGGTCACCATCAGGTACACGTGGGACGGGTCGGCGTCCTTGCCCATTTTCTGAACCTTGCGGCGCAGGTACGGGTATACGCCGTAGAGGAAGATCATGCCGCGGATGAAATGGGTGGCGCCCATGGAGTAGCGCCAGATGCCGACTGCGCCGACCAGGAAGATGAAGTGCTTCGACTGCGAGTCGAAGATATCGGCTGGCAGGGCCAGGGCGATCAGCATGAGCAGACTCACGTAGAGCAGCCAACCGGCGCACTGCAACAGCACTGTCTGGATCCTTTGCATGTTCAGCATCCGTCGAGAATTCGGGAAAAGGTGGGCAGCGGGGGTGGGGAGGCCCCCGCTGCCCGGCCAGCACTTACCAGCAGATGCCTTCGGTGCGGCTGGTAGCGCAGGTCGGTTTGCTCATGAAACCGACCAGGTCGATCACGTGCTTGCCGGCCGGCGCTTGCTGGGCCAGTGCACGGAACTGCTCGTCACGGTTGCCCAGGACGATGATGTCGGCGTTGTCGATCACCTTCTGGAAGTCGGCGTTGAGCAGCGACGACACGTGCGGGATCTTCGACTCGATGTAGTCCTTGTTGGCGCCGTGTACGCGGGCGTACTGGACGTTCTCGTCGTAGATATCCAGCTGGTAGCCCTTGCCGATCAGGCGTTCGGCCAGTTCCACCAGCGGGCTTTCACGGAGGTCGTCGGTGCCGGCCTTGAAGCTCAGGCCGAGCAGGGCGACCTTGCGCTTGTCGTGGGCTTCGATCAGCTCGAAGGCGTTCTGCACCTGCGATTCGTTGCTGCGCATCAGCGAGTCGAGCAGCGGTGCGCGTACATCGAGGCTGGCGGCGCGATAGGTGAGGGCGCGCACATCCTTGGGCAGGCACGAGCCGCCGAAGGCGAAGCCAGGGCGCATGTAGTACTGGGACAGGTTCAGCACTTTGTCCTGGCAGACCACGTCCATCACGTCACGGCCATCCACGCCTACGGCCTTGGCGATGTTGCCGATCTCGTTGGCGAAGGTGACCTTGGTGGCGTGCCACACGTTGCAGGTGTACTTGATCATCTCGGCCACTTCGATCGGCTTGCGGATGATCGGTGCGTCGAGCTCTTCGTACAGGGCCTGCAGGATGTCGCCGCTGGCGCTGTCCAGTTCGCCGATGACGGTCATCGGTGGCTGGTCGTAGTCCTTGATCGCGGTGCTTTCACGCAGGAATTCCGGGTTGACCGCGACGCCGAAGTCGACGCCGGCTTTCTTGCCCGAGCAGTCTTCGAGGATCGGGATCACCACGTTCTTCACGGTGCCCGGCAGCACGGTGCTGCGTACCACGATGGTGTGGCGGCGCTCGCTGTCACGCAGCACGTAGCCGATTTCTCGGCACACCGACTCGATGTATTCGAGGCCCAGGTCGCCGTTCTTCTTGCTTGGGGTACCCACGCAGATCATCGATACGTCGCTGGCACGGATGGCTTCGGCGAAATCGGTAGTACCGCGCAGGCGGCCGTTGGCGATGCCCTGTTGCAGCAGTGCTTCCAGGCCAGGTTCGACGATGGGCGACTTGCCCTGATTGATCAGGTCGATCTTGGTGCTGGACACGTCCACACCGATCACTTCATGGCCACGCGCCGTCAGGCAGCCTGCACAGACTGCACCCACATAACCCAAACCAAAGATGCTGATACGCATCGCTATCACCTCATGTGTTTATCACGCCGGCGCCTCCGGAGAGAGCCGGACTGGGTTGATTAACAACAGTTTTCGGGCGCACGGATCCATGGCGAAATGCACACTTCGCCGAGCGCAGGCAAAATAAATCCGGAGCGCAAAAAGTTATGCACTCAAATGTGGCAGTAAAAAGCCATTAATTAAAAAACGTGCCCTGGAATGCAGCCGTCTTTATTGCAATGCGCTACGTGGCGCTTTGCTGTGCTTGTTTTTTCAAGTGGAAAAATCCTTTGAAATCAACCACTAGGACGAATTGAAAGGGACGCGTCTCTCCTGCATGGACAGGTCTTCGGGGGTTGCCCGTCATACCTGTCGAAGTTGTTGAGGCCGGTAGTGGATACCTGCCGTTGTCATATGTAAGTCATCTCTCACAGCCCAAGGGCAGGAAAATCGTTACGGCACTATGAGCGAATCGTCGTAGCAGAAGTTCCGAGGTGGGTTCGACGTGGATGAAAGATTTCTAAATATTTTTTCAGTGGCGGACAATTTCAATCTGATAGCACTCGGGGGTTTTGCCCCGATATATAAAGGGCGAAACTGTTGCGAGATATTTTTATGCCAGCATCGAAAAATATTTTGAAAAAATAGTCAAAAAAGCTACGAACGGTCTTATGGCGTTTGGCTATAAGTGGTGGTGTGTCGATTTTTTGGCGTCGGATTTGTGGCGTGATGGCGCTTTGCGTCGTGCCCTGTTGCGGGGCGGAGGGGGTAAGGAGGGAGGCGCTTTTTGTAGGAGCGGCCTTGTGTCGCGAAAGGGCCGCGCAGCGGCCCCAGGATTTCAACATCAAAGCAGAAATTGCCGGGGCCGCTATGCGGCCCTTTCGCGACACAAGGCCGCTCCTACAGGGGATTGTGTATTGCCTGACTATTCGGAAGGATGATCCCGCAGGAACACCAGGTGGTCCGGCTTCGACTGTTCGGCACTGTAGTAGTACCCCTGCACATCGAATTGCTTGAGCTGCTCCGGGTCGCTGATGCGCTGCTGGATCACGAAGCGGCTCATCATGCCGCGGGCTTTCTTGGCGTAGAAGCTGATGATCTTGTACTGGCCGTTCTTCAGGTCCTTGAAGTCGACGTTGATCACCCGGGCCTTGAGCGCACTGCGTTTCACCGCGCTGAAATACTCGTTGCTGGCCAGGTTCAGCAGCACGTCATCGCCCTGTTCGGCCAAGGCCTGGTTCAGCCATTCGCTGATGCGCGTGCCCCAGAACGCATACAGATCCTTGCCGCGGGCGTTGGCCAGCTTGGTGCCCATTTCCAGGCGGTAAGGTTGCATCAGGTCGAGCGGGCGCAGCAGGCCATACAGGCCCGAAAGCATGCGCAAGTGCTGCTGGGCATAGCTGAAATCGTCCTCGCCCAGGCTTTCGGCGTCGAGGCCGGTATACACGTCACCCTTGAACGCCAGCAGCGCCTGCTTGGCATTGGCCGGGGTGAAGTCCGGGGTCCAGCTGCCGAAGCGCGCGGCATTCAGGCCGGCGAGCTTGTCGGACAGGTGCATCAGTTCGCTGATCTGCGCTGGCGACAGGTCGCGCAACTGCTGGATCAGCTCCTGAGAGTCGTCCAGGTACTGGGGCAGGGTGAAACGCTCGGTCACCGGCGGGGTTTCGTAGTCGAGGGTCTTGGCGGGTGATATCACCGTCAGCATCGGGTCGGCTCCTGGCATCGTAGGCCGGGAATTCTACGGGCTGGGCGGTGCAAGTCCAAACTATGGCGACGATAGTCACAGACCATGGCCGGTGCAGAGGCTATAGTGCGCGTTTCGCCGTTGCGGAGCTTCAACCGTGCGTATTGCCTCTGCCTTGTTGGCCGCTCTGCTGAGCCTGGCCGTGCAAGCCGCCCCTTCAACCCAGGTGAGTTTGGACCGCAGCCTGTGGCCCGAAAAGCTGGACAGCCCGGCGTTGTTCGATGTGGCCTCGCGGGCCGAGATCCTCTCGTTCGCCCAGGTGCTGCATGAAAGCGAACTGCTGGACGACGCGGCGCTGGCGGCACGCTTGGGGCTACGGCAGGTCAACCTGCAGAAGGTGCGCCTGGTGCGGGCGCGCATGTGGCAGCGGTTGTGGGAAGGTTATCAACAGGCGCAGCGCAGTTGCGAACAGGATGCGTCGTTCTGCTATCCGGTTACGTCGATGGCGGAGTTGCGCACACAGGCAGCGACGTTCGCTGCCGATGTCGGCACGTTCTACACGGGCTGGATCGAGCCGAGCCACCAGTTCCATGTGCGGTACCTGGACGAACAACTGCGCAAGGCTGCGTTGCTGCCGCAGACCAGCAGCGAGGTGGAGCGGTTGTCCTCACGCGAGCGCAATGGGGATGAGCTGAACGATCGCATGTTCCTGCTGACCTTCGTCGGCGGGCCCGGGCCGGATGGCGGCAGTACCGATCTGCTGACTGATTATCTGCGCCGGCAAAAGCTTGAAGGCACGTTCTTCGTGCTCGGCAACCGCCTGCAGCAACGCCGCGACGCCGGTGCGGCAGATGCCTTGCGCCAGCTCTATCGTGGGCATTGCGTGGGGATTCAGGGTTGGGAGTACCGCTCCCATGCGCAGTGGACAGACTGGCAGGATTCATTGCGGCGCAGCCAGGCTCGGGTGCAGGCCGACTTGCCGGAGCAGTATGTACCGTTGTTTCGGCCGCCCTACGGGCAGCGCCGGGCCGATGGCGAGGCGTTCATGGCCAGCCAGCAGTTGCAAGTGTCGTTGTGGGACATCGATGCCCAGGATGATGGCGCACTGAGCGCCGAGGCCTCTGCCCAGCGGGTGCTGACCTTGATGCTGCTGTGGCGCAAGGGGGTGATCCAGTTCCATGACAGCCTGCCCAGGGCGCAGCCGGCGGTGGAGTGGTTGTTGCGCAATACGGCGCAGAGCGGGATTGGTTGGGAAGATTGCCAGGGATATGCCAACCGGGGGTGAGAGGGGGCTGCTGCGCAGCCCATCGCCGGCAAGCCAGCTCCCACCTCGACCGCATCGGCCTCAAGCCATGCGCTGTCCCTGTGGGAGCTGGCTTGCTGGCGATGAGGCCAGTACAGGCAACACAACACAGTTGCTCTTACAGGTTAGGTGCATGGCTTGCTGGCGTTGACCCATGCAATGGCAGCCTGATTTTTGACTGTAGTCCTCGCGCGCCCCCTCGCCAACCCCTGTTCGTCATTTGGAAAAATAAACTTCACCTGCACGTAAAAAGACTTTTTTTAGTCATCATTTTTGCGGTATGAAGAAACCAGACAGCCGATTCCTGCAGCACAGGTGGCGTCATCCAGGCCCACCTAGCCAGGTTCGCTTCCCGCCCGTAACAACGCGGATACGGGGACAGCGGCAGTCACTCTGCGGCGTAACAGACCACGCCGTGTGGCTTCGACATAAGGTGACCGAGTATGGATGACCAAGGACGCAACCCTTCCTCCAGCAAGCCTATCCTGTATGTGCTCGATACCAACGTCCTGATTCACGACCCCAACGCGTTACTGAACTTCGAGGAGCACCATGTCGCCATCCCGATGACGGTGCTGGAGGAACTCGACAAGCTCAAGACCGGCAAACAGACCATCGCCGCCGAATGCCGCCAGGCCATTCGCCTGATCGACCAGACCCTTGGTGACGCCTCGCCCAGCGATGTCGAGCAGGGCGTGCCGATCCAGCGTGGCAAGAGCGGGCCCAAGGGCTTCCTGTCCATCCTGATGACTCCGCGCAACGAGCCGAACAAGCTGCTGCCGGAAAACCTCAACGACAACATCATCATCAACCAGTTGCTCGAAGTACGGGCCCGGCGCACCGACCTGGACGTTGTGCTGGTCACCAAAGACATCAACATGCGCCTGAAGGCACGTGCCTGTGGCATCGCGGCCGAGGACTACAGCACCGACCAACTGGTCGATGACGTGTCATTGCTGTCCAAGGGCTACCATTCGGTCACCGGCTCGTTCTGGGACCGGGTGAGCAAGGTCGATACCCGCCAGGAGCGCGGCCGCACCTGGCACCGCGTGCAATTGATCGACAACCTGCCGGCGGTTCACGTCAACGAGTTCATCATCGATGAACAGGGCTTCGTCGGCTGGATCAAGGGTATCCGCAACGATGAGCTGCTATTGCTCGACCTGCACCAGGAACCGCTGCTGCACCAGGAAGCCTGGGGCCTGAAGCCGCGTGACATCCACCAGAGCCTGGCGCTGTTCGCCCTGCTCGACCCGGATATCCACCTGGTCAACCTGACCGGCGCCGCCGGTTCCGGCAAGACCATCCTGGCCCTGGCCGCGGCCATCGAACAGACCATGGTCAGCAAGCGCTACCGGCGCATCATCGCCACTCGCAGCGTGCAGGGGCTGGACCAGGAGATCGGCTTCCTGCCGGGCACCGAGGCCGAGAAGATGGAACCGTGGCTGGGCGCCATTACCGACAACCTCGAAGCCTTGCACATGGATGACGAGAGCACCCATGGCAGCGTCGAGTACATCCTCGAGCGCGTGCCGCTGCAGTTCAAGTCACTGAACTACATCCGTGGCCGTAGCTTCCAGCAGAGCCTGATCCTGATCGACGAGTGCCAGAACCTGACGCCGCACCAGATGAAAACCATCATCACCCGTGCCGGCTCCGGGTCCAAGGTGGTCTGCCTGGGCAACCTGGCGCAGATCGATACCCCCTACCTGTCCGCGACCAGCTCGGGCCTGACCTACCTGACCGAGCGCTTCAAGGACTTCCCCCATGGCGTGCACATCACCCTGCAGGGCGTGCCACGCTCGGTGCTGGCCGAGTACGCCGAGTCGCATCTGTAACCCTCTCCGCCGGGCGGTTCGCCGCCCGGCTTTTTCGCGGGCACGGTTGACGCACCCCTCTGCTCAAACCTGACTCACAGGTTTACACTGCGAGTTCCCTTCACAGGAGCAGAGCAGTGCTGACACATCTTGATTCCCAGGGGCGGGCCAACATGGTCGACGTCACTGAAAAGGCCGTGACCGAGCGTGAGGCCACCGCCGAGGCGCGGGTGCGCATGTTGCCGCAGACCTTGCAGATGATCGTCGACGGTGAACACCCCAAGGGCGACGTGTTCGCCGTGGCGCGCATTGCCGGGATCCAGGCGGCGAAGAAGACCAGCGAACTGATCCCGCTGTGCCACCCGCTGATGCTGACCAGCGTCAAGGTCGAGCTGAGTGCCGAGGGGCAGGACGCTGTGCGTATCGTCGCCCGCTGCAAGCTGGCCGGGCAGACCGGCGTGGAGATGGAGGCGCTGACTGCAGCCAGCGTGGCTGCGCTGACGATCTATGACATGTGCAAGGCTGTGGATAAAGGTATGGTCATCGAGCAGGTGCGCCTGCTGGAAAAACTCGGCGGCAAGAGTGGCCACTACAAGGTGGAGGCGTGATGAAGGTCAAGGTGATGTACTTCGCCCGTTACCGCGAATTGTTGGGCGTGGATGCCGAGCGGGTGGAGGGTGCGTTCAAGGTGCTCGACGATGTGCGCCAGGCCTTGGTGGCCAAGGGCGGGCAGTATGAAGTGCTGGCCGAGCGGAACCTGATGTGTGCGCGCAACGAAGAACTGTGCAAGCTCGATGAGCCGCTGGAAGAGGGCGATGAAGTGGCGTTCTTCCCGCCGGTGACCGGAGGCTGAACATGGCTGTGCGAGTACAGGAGGGCGCGTTCGATCCGGGAGCCGAGACCAATGCCATGCACGCGGCGAATGTCGGTGTGGGCGCGGTGGTCGGTTTTGTCGGCTACGTGCGGGATTTCAACGATGGCCGCGAGGTGGCGGGGATGTTCCTCGAGCACTATCCGGGCATGACCGAAAAGGCCTTGGCCAAGATCGTGGTGGAGGCAGAGCAGCGCTGGCCGTTGCTCAAGGTGGAGGTGCTGCACCGCATCGGTGCGCTCGAGCCGGGTGAGCCGATCGTGTTCGTCGGCGTGGCCAGTGCCCATCGGCAGGCGGCGTTCGATGCCTGCAACTTCATCATGGACTATCTGAAGACGCGGGCGCCGTTCTGGAAGAAGGAAAATACCCAGGAAGGGGCGCGGTGGGTGGAAGGGAAGCAGAGTGATCAGGATGCGGCGGAGCGCTGGTAGACAGAGTATTTCTGGCCGGGGCTTTGCCCCGGTTCGCGGGCTTGCCCGCTCCCACAGGGGCTCCACAGCTTCCGGAAGCTGTGGAGCCCCTGTGGGAGCGGGCAAGCCCGCGAAGAATCCAACACCACTCAGTGGTGCTTGCGCGGCACCGGCTTCAGCAGTTCATCCGGCGGCATTTCACACTTGATCTTGCGCCCCAGCAGCTCTTCGATCGCTGGCAGCTGGTACGAGTCATCCTCACCGGCAAAGCTGATCGACACACCACTGGTGCCAGCACGGCCTGTCCGGCCAATGCGGTGCACGTAGTCGTCCGGGTCTTCCGGCAGGGTGAAGTTGATCACGTGGCTGATGCCATCGATATGAATGCCCCGCCCCGCCACGTCGGTGGCCACCAGCACGGTGATGCGCCCTTCGCGGAAGTTTTCCAGGGTACGGATACGCTTGTGCTGCGGCACGTCACCCGACAACTGCGCGGCATTGATGCCGTCGCGCACCAGTTTTTCCTCGATGCGCCGCACTTCGTCCTTGCGGTTGGCGAACACCATCACCCGTTCCCACTTGTTCTGGGTCACCAGGTTGTACAGCAGCTTGTACTTGTCGCTGCCGGCCACCGCATAGACGTGCTGCTCCACCGTTTCGCTGGCAACGTTCTCCGGCTCGATCTCGACGATGGCCGGGTTGGTGGTCCACTGCTTGGCCAGGTTCATCACGTCGTCGGTGAAGGTGGCGGAGAACAGCAGGGTCTGGCGCTCGCTTTTCGGCGGCGTCTGGCGAATGATCTGACGCACCTGGGGGATGAAACCCATGTCGAGCATGCGGTCGGCTTCGTCCAGCACCATCACTTCGACCATGTCCAGGTGCACCTCACCGCGCTGGTTGAAGTCCAGCAGGCGCCCCGGAGTGGCCACCAGGATGTCGCAATGGCGCGCTTCCAGGGCCTTGAGCTGCTTGTCGAAGTCCATGCCGCCGACGAAGCTCATCACGTTCAGGCCGGTGTACTTGGTCAGGGCGATGGCGTCCTTGGCGATCTGCACCACCAGCTCACGGGTGGGCGCGATGATCAGCGCACGTGGCTCGCCCATGTAGCGTTCCTTCGGCGGCGGCGTCTGCTGCAGCTGGGAAATGATCGAGATCAGGAACGCCGCAGTCTTGCCGGTACCGGTCTGGGCCCGGCCGATGGCATCCTGACCGCGCAGGGTGTAGCCCAGCACCTGTGCCTGGATCGGCGTGCAATACGGGAAGCCCAGGTCGTGGATGGCATGCATCAGTTCGTTGGACAGCTTGAAGTCGTGGAAGCGGGTCTTGCCTTCCTGTGGCTCGACCACGAAGTCTTCCGGTTTCCACAGGCTGGCCTGCGGCTTGGGCTTGCGCTCGCGACGCGGTTTGTCCTTGGCCGGCTTGTCGGCGGCTGGCGTAACGGCGGCAGGCTGTTCGGCCTGGGGAGTGGGGGTGGCGCGTGGTGCGGCCGGTTTTTCCGCAGGCCGGGCCTCGCTGGTGGGTGCGGGCGCAGGCGGCGTCACGCTGGCAGCAGGAGCGACGGCCTGTGGCGCGGCGTCTCCCTTGCCGAAAATTTTCTTGAGTGCCTTGAGCACGATCGTCTCATCAACTGGTTAAGGAATGTACGCCGGGCAGTGTAATGCAAGATTCAGGCGCGGCGTAGTGGAATAGCCTTACAACTACAGACAGCCCTGGCTTATTGCAATTGCTTGCTCAGCCAGTCGTGGATGTCGCTCAACTCTTCCACCACCACTTCGTGTTCCATCGGGTATTCGTGCCAGCGGGCGGCAACGCCCCAGGTATTGAGGTACTCGAAGGCGGTGCGGCCCATGGAAGGGATCACCACCGGGTCGTGCACACCATGCAGGCACAGGGCCGGGGTGCGTTGCTGGCAGGCGCTCAACTGATGCTGGTCGTTGAAGGTGGGGGCGTAGGTGGACAAGGCGATCACGCCACCCAGCGCTTCTTGCCACTTTATATAGGCAGTGTGCAGCACCACCGCGCCACCCTGGGAGAAGCCAGCCAGGAAGATCCGCGACAGGCTGATGCCTTTGGCCTGCTCGGCCTTGATCATGCTGATGACCTGTTCGGCCGATTCCTCCAGCTGCGCCTCGTCGATGGCGCGGGCCGGGGTCATGGCCTTGATGTCGTACCAGCTGGGCATGGCGTAGCCGCCGTTGATGGTTACCGGGCGGGTGGGAGCCTGGGGCATGACGAAACGGGTGCTGAGCAGGCGTTCCTGCATGAATTCGGCCACTGGTAGGAAGTCGTAACGGTCGGCACCCAGGCCGTGCAACCAGATCACACAGGCGTCTGCGGTTTTCTGCGGTTCGAGAATCAGCGGGTTGGTCATGACTGCTCCGAAAGTGTGCGGGTCTTGTTATGGCGTGCGTGAAAAGAAGGCGCTGGAAATGATTGTCGGAAAAAGAATGTCGCAACGATACAACTTTCCCTACTTGACGAGCGCTTAAACGCTACAGCCGTAAATTCTGGTACGCGCTTTGCAATTCAACCAATGATGCAAAGGGCAGGCCGTGACGGTAACACCCTTTGCACGCGAAGGCTGTCACAGAACAGTCCATTGCGCCATTGACCCAATAACAAGCCAATACGGGTCGGATACGCCTCAAAAGGGTGCGGTGCAATTCCGGCTCGATACAACAAGAGCGATTTGGAGGTTGTGAATGAAGATGTTGAAAACCACCCTGGCAGTCCTGACCGCTGCCGCCGCGCTGGGCGCCGTGAGCAACGCCCAGGCCGGCGCCACCCTGGATGCGGTAAAGAAGAAGGGCTTCGTCCAGTGTGGCGTGAGCGACGGTCTTCCAGGCTTCTCGGTACCTGATGCGCAGGGCAAGATCGTTGGTATCGACGCCGACGTGTGCCGCGCCGTAGCCGCCGCTGTATTCGGCGATGCGACCAAGGTCAAGTTCAGCCAGCTCAACGCCAAGGAACGCTTCACCGCACTGCAGTCGGGCGAAGTCGACGTACTGTCGCGCAACACCACCTGGACCAGCTCGCGTGATGCCGGCATGGGCCTGGTGTTCGCCGGTGTTACCTACTATGACGGCGTCGGCTTCCTGGTCAACAAGAAACTCGGTGTTTCCAGCGCCAAGGAGCTTGATGGCGCGACCATCTGCATCCAGGCCGGTACCACCACCGAGCTGAATGTGTCGGACTTCTTCCGCGCCAATGGTCTGAAGTACACGCCGATCACTTTCGATACCTCCGACGAAAGCGCCAAGTCGCTTGAGTCCGGCCGTTGCGACGTGCTGACCTCGGACAAGTCGCAGCTGTTCGCCCAACGCTCCAAGCTGGCCGCGCCGACCGAATACGTGGTACTGCCGGAAACCATCTCCAAGGAGCCGCTGGGCCCGGTGGTGCGCAAAGGCGATGAGGAGTGGTTCAGCATCGTCAAGTGGACCCTGTTCGCCATGCTCAACGCCGAAGAGGCAGGCATCACCTCGAAGAACGTCGAGGCCGAGGCCAAAGGCACCAAGAACCCGGACGTTGCTCGCCTGCTGGGGGCGGACGGCGAGTATGGCAAGGACCTCAAGCTGCCCAAGGACTGGGTAGTGCAGATCGTCAAGCAAGTCGGCAACTATGGCGAAGTGTTCGAGAAGAACCTGGGCCAGGGCACCGACCTGAAGATCGACCGTGGCATGAACGCCCTGTGGAACAACGGCGGCATCCAGTACGCGCCACCTGTGCGCTGATGGCTGCACCCTGCGGCGGCATCCCGCCGCCGCAGGCTGTTCGGAACCCTACTTTCCGGGGCACTTCATGCAAAATCGAATCGGCGCACAAAAGGGTTTATCCCTGAGCGATCCACGTGTGCGCGCGTGGCTGTTCCAGATTCTCACGATAGTCTTCGTGGTCGGTCTGGGCTGGTATCTGTTCCACAACACGCAAACCAACCTGCAACACCGGGGTATCACCTCGGGCTTCGACTTTCTCGACCGCAGTGCCGGCTTCGGCATCGCCCAGCACCTGATCCCCTACGTGGAATCAGACAGCTATGCGCGGGTGTTCGTCATCGGCCTGCTCAACACCTTGCTGGTGACGTTCATCGGCGTGGTGCTGGCGACCATCCTTGGCTTCATCATCGGTGTGGCGCGGTTGTCGCCGAACTGGATGATCAACAAGCTGGCGACCGTGTATGTGGAAACCTTCCGCAACATCCCGCCGTTGTTGCAGATCCTGTTCTGGTACTTCGCCGTGTTCCTGACCCTGCCGGGACCGCGGGGCAGCATCAATATCGACGACACCTTCTTCATCAGCAACCGTGGCCTGAACATGCCCGGCGCGTCCATGGCCGAAGGCTTCTGGCCGTTCGTCGTGGCCCTGGTCCTGGCGCTGCTGGCCATCGTGGTGATGGTGCGTTATGCCAACAAGCGTTTCGACGAGACGGGTGAGCCATTCCACAAGTTCTGGGTGGGGCTGGCGCTGTTCATCGCCATCCCAGGCGTTTGCGCACTGCTGTTCGGCAGCCCGGTGCACTGGGAAGTGCCGCAATTGAAAGGATTCAACTTCGTCGGTGGCTGGGTACTGATCCCCGAGCTGCTGGCGCTGACCCTGGCGTTGACCATCTACACCGCTGCGTTCATCGCCGAGATCGTGCGCTCCGGTATCCGTTCGGTCAGCCATGGCCAGACCGAGGCCGCGCGTTCGCTGGGCCTGCGCGAGGGGCCGACCCTGCGCAAGGTGATCATCCCCCAGGCACTGCGGGTGATCATTCCGCCGCTGACCAGCCAGTACCTGAACCTGGCGAAGAACTCGTCGCTGGCGGCCGGTATCGGCTATCCGGAGATGGTCTCGCTGTTCGCCGGTACCGTGCTCAACCAGACCGGCCAGGCCATCGAGGTGATCGCCATCACCATGAGTGTCTATCTCGCCATCAGCATCAGTATTTCGCTGCTGATGAACTGGTACAACAAGCGCATTGCGCTGATCGAGCGGTGAGGATACGCCCGTGAATGCCCATGTTTTCAAACCCGACATGCCGCCACCGGTGAAAACCGTCGGCGTGCTCGCATGGATGCGTGCCAATCTGTTCTCCAGCTGGCTCAATACGCTGCTGACCCTGTTTGCCATCTACCTGGTTTGGCTGATCGTGCCGCCGCTGCTGCAGTGGGCGTTGCTTGATGCCAACTGGGTCGGCACCACCCGCGCCGACTGCACCAAGGAGGGCGCCTGCTGGGTGTTCGTGCAGCAGCGTTTCGGCCAGTTCATGTACGGCTACTACCCGGCCGAGTTGCGCTGGCGCGTGGACCTGACCGTGTGGCTTGCCGTGCTTGGCGCCGCCCCGCTGTTCATCAAACGCTTCCCACGCAAGGCCTTCTACGGCCTTGGCTTCCTGGTGGTGTACCCGCTGCTGGCCTACACCCTGCTGCACGGGGGCATGCTGGGCCTGGAAAGCGTACCTACCAGCCAGTGGGGCGGGCTGATGCTGACCCTGGTGATTGCCACCGTGGGCATTGTCGGCGCATTGCCGCTGGGAATCCTGCTGGCCCTGGGGCGGCGCTCGAAAATGCCTGCGGTGAAGGTGGTGTGCGTGACCTTCATCGAGTTCTGGCGCGGCGTGCCGCTGATCACCGTGCTGTTCATGTCATCGGTGATGCTGCCGTTGTTCCTGCCTGAGGGCATGAGCTTCGACAAGCTGCTGCGGGCGATGATCGGCGTGATCCTGTTCCAGTCGGCGTATATCGCCGAGGTGGTGCGTGGCGGCCTCCAGGCCATCCCCAAGGGCCAGTACGAAGCTGCCGCGGCCATGGGCCTTGGCTACTGGCGGGCGATGGGCCTGGTGATTCTGCCGCAGGCGCTCAAGCTGGTAATTCCCGGCATCGTCAACACCTTCATTGCCCTGTTCAAGGACACCAGCCTGGTGATCATCATCGGCCTGTTCGACCTGCTGAACAGCGTCAAGCAAGCTGCTGCCGACCCGGCCTGGCTGGGTATGGCTACCGAGGGCTACGTGTTCGCCGCCCTGGTGTTCTGGATTTTCTGTTTCGGTATGTCCCGCTACTCCATGCATCTGGAGCGCAAGCTGGACACTGGCCACAAGCGTTAGGAGTTTCGAAATGAGTGAAGCGATCAAGCAGCCTGCCGGCCCCGAAGGCATCATCCAGATGCAGGGCGTGAACAAGTGGTACGGCCAGTTCCATGTGCTCAAGGACATCAATCTGAACGTGCGCCAGGGCGAGCGCATCGTGCTGTGCGGGCCGTCCGGCTCTGGCAAGTCCACCACCATCCGTTGTCTCAACCGCCTTGAAGAGCACCAGCAGGGGCGCATCGTGGTCGATGGTGTGGAGCTGACCAACGACCTCAAGCAGATCGAGGCCATCCGCCGCGAAGTGGGCATGGTGTTCCAGCACTTCAACCTGTTCCCGCACCTGAGCATCCTGGAGAACTGCACCCTGGCGCCGATGTGGGTGCGCAAGATGCCGCGGCGCAAGGCCGAGGAAATCGCCATGCACTACCTGGAGCGGGTGCGTATTCCGGAGCAGGCGCACAAGTACCCGGGGCAGTTGTCCGGTGGTCAGCAGCAGCGTGTGGCGATTGCCCGCGCGTTGTGCATGAAACCGAAGATTATGCTGTTCGACGAACCGACCTCGGCGCTGGACCCGGAAATGGTCAAGGAAGTGCTCGATACCATGGTGGGCCTGGCCGAGGACGGCATGACCATGCTCTGCGTGACCCACGAGATGGGCTTTGCCCGGACCGTGGCGAACCGGGTGATCTTCATGGACAAGGGCGAGATCGTCGAGCAGGCGGCGCCGGATGACTTCTTCGACCGGCCACGCAGTGACCGGACCAAGTTGTTCCTGAGCCAGATCCTGCATTGATGTAGCCGGGGCCGCTTTGCGGCCCATTCGCAGCACAAGGCTGCTCCTACAAGGGAAATGCGATCTCCTGTAGGAGCAGCCTCGTGCTGCGAAGCAGCCCCCCAGAGACCAGATCGCAGCCTTACTTCTCTTCCTTGGCGACTGCCGGCGCCGGTGGTGGCCGCAGGCCCACCTCGGCGATCAGCTTCAACTGCTGCCCATTGCGCATCACCTCGATGGTGATCTTCTCGTTGGGCTTGATCCGCGCCACCTGGTTCATCGACTTGCGCCCGTCACCGGCCGGCTCGCCGTTGATGCTCAGGATCACGTCACCCAGCTGCAGCCCGGCCTTTGCCGCCGGCCCTTCGCGGAAGATGCCCGCCACCACGATGCCCGGGCGGTCCTTCATGCCGAACGATTCGGCCAGTTCCTGGCTCAGTGGCTGTACTTCGATGCCCAGCCAGCCACGGATCACCTGGCCGTGCTCGATGATCGACTTCATCACCTCCAGTGCCAGTTTCACCGGGATGGCGAAGCCGATACCTTGCGAACCGCCGGACTTGGAGAAGATCGCCGTGTTGATGCCGATCAGGTTGCCGTTGGCATCCACAAGCGCACCGCCGGAGTTACCCGGGTTGATCGCCGCGTCGGTCTGGATGAAATCTTCGTAGTTGTTCAGGCCCAGCTGGTTGCGGCCAGTGGCGCTGATGATGCCCATGGTCACGGTCTGGCCGACCCCGAACGGGTTACCGATGGCCAGCGACACGTCACCGATGTGAATGTTGTCGGAGCGGCCGATGGTGATTGCCGGCAGGCTCTTCAGGTCTATCTTCAGCACCGCCAGGTCGGTTTCCGGGTCGCTGCCGATGACCCGGGCCAATGTCTCGCGGCCATCCTTCAGGGCCACGACGATCTGGTCGGCGCCGCTGGTGACATGGTTGTTGGTCAGCAGGTAGCCTTCGGGGCTCATGATCACCGCCGAGCCCAGGCTCGACTCCCAGCGGCGCTGCTTGGGCAGGTTGTCGCCGAAGAAACGGCGGAACTGCGGGTCTTCGAACAGCGGGTGGGCGCTCTTGTTCACCACCTTGGTGGTGTACAGGTTGACCACCGCCGGGGCGGCCAGGGTCACGGCGTCGGCGTAGGATACCGGGCCCTGCATGATCCGCGTGGTCTGCGGTGCCTGCTGCAGGTTGACGTCCTGGCTGGGCAGGCCGACCCACTCCGGGAAGCGCTGGATGATCAGCATGGCGATCAGTACGCCGGTAAGCAGGGGCCAGCCAAAATAACGCAAAGCCTTGAACATGAATGAATCCTGGAAATAGCCGGGGACGATGACCGTGCGGTGGGCATGAGCGCGCGCGATCATACACCGGTTCCCCCAGTGCCGGCGACGGCCCATAATGGCCGGCATTATACGGGCGTTGCATGGGCGTTGTGCCCGAGAAAAACGCAGATTTCGAGGAGATTTTCATGGCCGTCGCTCTGAACACCCTGGTCGAGGAAGCCGAGCGTTACCTGGGCAGCGCGAAGATCCAGGATTATTGCCCCAACGGCCTGCAGGTCGAAGGCCGGCCGCAGGTCAGCCGCATCGTCAGCGGCGTTACCGCCAGCCAGGCGTTGCTGGATGCGGCAGTCGAAGCCGAGGCCGACCTGGTGCTGGTGCACCATGGCTACTTCTGGAAGGGAGAGAACCCTTGCGTCACCGGCATCCGGCAGCGCCGGCTGAAAACCCTGTTGAACAACGACATCAGTCTGCTGGCGTTCCACCTGCCGCTGGACGTGCACCCGGACGTGGGCAACAACGTGCAACTGGCGCGGCAACTGGACATCACCGTCGAAGGGCCGCTGGACCCGGAGAACCCCAAGGTGGTCGGCCTGGTCGGCTCGCTGGCCGAGCCGATGACTGCGCTCGACTTCGCCCGGCGAGTGCGGGAGGTTCTGGGGCGTGAGCCTTTGCTGGTAGAGGGTGAGCAGATGATCCGGCGGGTCGGCTGGTGCACCGGAGGCGGGCAGGGCTACATCGACACGGCGATCGCGGCCGGGGTGGACCTGTACCTGACCGGCGAGGCGTCGGAGCAGACCTACCATAGTGCCCGCGAGAATGGCGTCAGCTTCATTGCCGCCGGGCACCATGCCACCGAGCGGTATGGGGTGCAGGCGCTGGGTGATTACCTGGCGCGGCGCTTTGCCGTGGAGCACCTGTTCATCGATTGCCCAAACCCGATCTGACATCGGCGTCGCCTTCTTCGCGGATACAGTGTTGATGGCGCGGTCCCTGTAGGAGCAGCCTTGTGCTGCGAAGAGGCCAGTGAGGCAAAAGAGCTTTTTGGGCAGTAACGGCCTCTTCGCAGCACAAGGCTGCTCCTACAGATCCTGTGCATGTCCAGAGACCAATACCGGGCCTGCCAGCCCAAACCCCCAGTCATATCGTTAGACTTTTTCGATCTAGCCAGCCTCCTAAATAGAAGCAGCCGCTGTGATAAAGTGGCTCGCTCGAACACGGCCCGCAGGCCGTCCATAAGATCGTTTTTCGTGAGTAGCCATGGTCGACAAACTGACGCACTTGAAACAGCTGGAGGCGGAGAGCATCCACATCATCCGCGAGGTGGCCGCCGAGTTCGACAACCCGGTGATGCTGTACTCGATCGGCAAGGACTCCGCCGTGATGCTGCACCTGGCGCGCAAGGCCTTTTTCCCAGGCAAGTTGCCGTTCCCGGTGATGCACGTCGACACCCAGTGGAAATTCCAGGAGATGTACAGCTTCCGCGACAAGATGGTCGAGGAAATGGGCCTGGAGCTGATCACCCACGTCAACCCCGAGGGTGTGGCGCAGGGCATCAACCCGTTCACCCATGGCAGCTCCAAGCACACCGACATCATGAAGACCCAGGGCCTGAAGCAGGCGCTGGACAAGCATGGTTTCGATGCCGCCTTCGGTGGTGCGCGCCGCGACGAAGAGAAGTCGCGGGCCAAGGAGCGCGTGTACTCGTTCCGTGACAGCAAGCACCGCTGGGACCCGAAGAACCAGCGCCCGGAACTGTGGAACGTGTACAACGGCAAGGTCAACAAGGGCGAGTCGATCCGCGTCTTCCCGCTGTCGAACTGGACCGAGCTGGACATCTGGCAGTACATCTACCTCGAAGGCATCCCGATCGTGCCGCTGTACTTCGCCGCCGAGCGTGAAGTCATCGAGAAGAACGGCACCCTGATCATGATCGACGACGAGCGCATCCTCGAACATCTTACCGATGAAGAGAAAGCGCGCATCGTCAAGAAAAAGGTGCGTTTCCGTACCCTTGGCTGCTACCCGTTGACGGGTGCTGTCGAGTCGGAAGCCGAGACGCTCACCGACATCATTCAGGAAATGCTCCTGACGCGCACTTCAGAGCGCCAGGGCCGAGTCATCGACCACGATGGCGCCGGTTCCATGGAAGACAAGAAACGTCAGGGCTACTTCTAATTTTCAGGGTTACTCCATGTCGCACCAATCCGATTTGATCAGCGAAGACATCCTCGCTTATCTGGCTCAGCACGAGCGCAAAGAACTGCTGCGTTTTCTCACCTGCGGCAACGTGGATGACGGCAAGAGCACCCTGATCGGGCGCTTGCTGCATGACTCGAAGATGATCTACGAGGACCACCTCGAGGCCATCACTCGCGATTCGAAAAAGGTCGGCACCACCGGCGAGGAAGTCGACCTGGCGCTGCTGGTCGACGGTCTGCAGGCCGAGCGCGAGCAGGGCATCACCATCGATGTCGCCTACCGCTATTTCTCCACCGCCAAGCGCAAGTTCATCATTGCCGACACCCCGGGCCACGAGCAGTACACCCGCAACATGGCTACCGGCGCGTCCACCTGCGACCTGGCGATCATCCTGGTCGATGCCCGCTACGGCGTGCAGACCCAGACACGCCGCCACAGCTACATTGCCTCGTTGCTGGGCATCAAGCACATCGTCGTCGCGGTCAACAAGATGGACCTCAAGGGCTTCGATCAGGGCGTTTTCGAATCGATCAAGGCCGACTACCTGAAGTTCGCCGAAGCCATCAACCTGGTGCCGAGCAGCCTGCACTTCGTGCCGATGTCGGCGCTCAAGGGCGACAACGTGGTCAACCACAGCGAGCGTTCGCCGTGGTATACCGGCCCGACGTTGATGGAAATCCTCGAAACCGTCGAAGTGTCGGCCGACCGCAACTTCACCGACCTGCGCTTCCCGGTGCAGTACGTCAACCGTCCCAACCTGAACTTCCGCGGTTTCGCCGGCACCATCGCCAGCGGCGTGGTGCACAAGGGTGACGAAATCGTCGTGCTGCCGTCGGGCAAGAGCAGCCGCGTCAAGTCCATCGTCACCTACGAAGGCGAGCTGGAAAACGCAGGCCCCGGCCAGGCCGTGACCCTGACCATGGAAGACGAGATCGACATCTCCCGTGGCGATCTGCTGGTGCATGCCGACAACGTCCCGCCGGTCACCGACCAGTTCGACGCCATGCTGGTGTGGATGGCCGAGGAGCCGATGCTCCCGGGCAAGAAATACGACATCAAGCGCGCCACCAGCTACGTGCCGGGCTCGATTGCCAGCATCACCCACAAGGTCGATGTGAACACCCTGGAGCAGGGCGCTGCCAGCGCGCTGCAGCTGAACGAGATCGGCCGCGTCAAGGTGTCCCTGGACGCCTCGATTGCCCTGGACGGTTACGAAAGCAACCGCACCACCGGTGCGTTCATCGTCATCGACCGGCTGACCAACGGCACGGTCGGCGCCGGCATGATCATCGCCCCGCCAGTCCTGCCGCACGGTAGCACCGGCCATCATGGCAAGCTGTGCCATGTGGCCACCGAAGAGCGCGCCCTGCGCTTCGGCCAGCAGCCTGCCACCGTGCTGTTCAGTGGCCTGTCCGGCGCTGGCAAGAGCACCCTGGCCTACGCCGTGGAGCGCAAGCTGTTCGACATGGGCCGTGCAGTGTACGTGCTCGACGGCCAGAACCTGCGCCATGACCTGAACAAGGGCTTGCCGCAGGACCGTGCCGGCCGCACCGAGAACTGGCGCCGCGCCGCCCATGTGGCGCGCCAGTTCAACGAAGCCGGTCTGCTGACTCTGGCCGCGTTCGTGGCCCCGGATGCAGAAGGCCGGGAACAGGCCAAGGCATTGATCGGCAAGGAGCGCCTGGTGACCGTTTACGTCCAGGCCTCGCCGCTGGCCTGCCGTGAGCGTGACCCGCAAGGCTTGTACGCTGCTGGTGGCGACAACATCCCGGGCGAAAGCTTCCCGTACGATGTGCCGCTGGATGCCGACCTTGTGATCGATACCCAGGCCACGAGCGTGGATGAGGGCGTGAAGCAGGTGCTGGACGTGCTGCGTCAGCGTGGCGCGATCTAAGCGCCCCTGCAAGAAAAAACCCGCCTCGGCGGGTTTTTTTATCCTGCTATTTATAGCCGCCAAAGCCAGCGGCCTTGAGATACTGGTCGGTAAATAGGCGACCGTTGCGGCCATTGCCCAAAACGCGCTTGGCGCAGCCTTCCTGTGGATGTTTGGAAATTTTTACTGAGTTGCGCTTTGGTGGTACACCCCGCGTGAGCGGGGTGTCGAATTCATTCTGGTTTGAATCCTGGCTTGCCGTTGGCTGCACGCCACTCTTTTATTATGCGTAGAATTTCTTCAGGCGTGTCAAGGCCGTCTGCTTCAGGCCAATAAATTAGGTCTGACCCGTTGGGGTGTTCGCTCAGAGTCTTGAATGCCATGATTTGTGCATCAAGTTCTTGATCGCTTATGTTGTCTGGTGGGTTGATTATTGATTTGATGAAATTCAAGAAGTCAAGTTCTGTATATTCGGAGATCGTGGCTTTTTGAGTCATTCGGAGGCCCCATAGTGAATGGCATGATGCGCCGCTGGTGTAACTACTCTTAAGTTGTCTACGTCGTATACAGCCCCGCTCTCGGAAATTGGAATCACGTGGTGGAGTATGAAGGTTGCGTGACCTTTGTGGTGATCTTTGTCACGCGCTCTGGGCGCGCGCCCTTTGGCGATGAGACTCTTGTTTGCATCATTGAATTGGCTAGAAAGCTCTGGGGTATCGGATAACGCCTTCCAGAATGCGGTTCTGAACTCATCGAAGTCTCGAAACTCTCTTCCCCTCAGCGCATTTGCAATTTGTGTCGGGATTTTTGCTCCGGCCCCTCTGGTTATGTCCCCAAGCCAGATGCCATCGATCTCCGCCCCTGAGCCCATGACAATACCTGGCTCATATCGCGGACTCTTGAACACCACCAGAATAGGCGGTAATCCCGAGTCCATGGGGAAGGTAATGATCAGTCGTTCCTGATCCAGCAGATCAAGCGCGGGGTAGCCTTCCTGTTCGTTATTCACAGGGTTCAGGCTGCTACCGGCATAGACGATGGTGCCTGGGGGTAGTTGCGGAAGGCTGGTGGAACTTCCTTGCTCACCACCCGGAGCACTGGCAGGTGTCCACGTCAGAATCCGCTGAGGATTGTCCAGCGCCAGGCTGTACACCTGCCGTTCCGTGTCGAACGTTGCTGCACGAACCGCTACCGGTTTGCCGCCTGGCACCACATACAGGTCCAGGGTGTCTTCGCTTTCGGCCCCTGCCATGAGATACGGTAAGTCGATACTGGTGGATGTTGCGGCCAACGCGGCAATGTCTGGCCCGTCAGGTGGTACCAGGCTGGATAGTGGGGTGCTGATGAGGTAGTGGCGTTCGCTGTTGCCCAGTGTCGACGGCCAGGCCATTGCGAGGGTGCCAACGGAAAGCGAGCGAAGAGAAACAGCAACCAGACGACTGATCGCCGAAGTTATTGCTTTGCTCAACGCTGTGTACGATGTTTCGGCAATTGCAAAGGTTGCAGCGCCGATGGGGATTACGGCTGGCGCTGATCCTGCAAGCTGCGCCTGGTGGTTATAGCGCACGCGCTGGCGTATAGCCTCCTGCCATTGTTGCTCGGCTTCCGCCGCCGAGCGCTCAGCTTCGGCCTGCTGGCGCGCAGCTTCTTCTTGTGCGGCGAGTTGCCCTTGCAGGCTCTCTACCTCAACGGCGCGCTGCACCAGGTTTTGCGTGGCACTTGTGTAGACACCCAGAAACCGGATCGATTCGGTCAGAGCAAGCGCCTGGTGATACTCCTTCCAGCGTGGACCGGCACGCCGTAACCGCTGCTCATCCACGAGGTGCGGAAGCCCTTCGAGTTGCGGCTTTGACAGAGGGCCATTGATTTGAGGGTTTTGGTCCGGGTATGACGGGATTTGCGATTGTTTGCCCTGGATCAGGGCAACAGCAGTGGCTAGATAAGCACTGAGTGCCTGAACGAGCGAGAGTGCGTCGTCAATGACTGTCTGCCCCAACTCGTGCTGAATAACACTGGGCAAGCAGTTGAAATGAATTTGCCGCTCTGCATGGATTTGCGCTGTTCTTCGGGCAATGGCCTGCGACAAGTCCATCGGCTGATGACTCAGCTCATCCTGATCCACTTGTGTTGCCAGGCTTTCCAGGTCATCTGCCAGTGCCTGAATCTTGAGTGCTTCAAGATGCAGACGATAGGCGCCATCCCATGAACTGTGCAGTTTGGCGCCCCATTCTGCCCCCAGTTCTTCACCCGTTGTTGCGGCGAAAAAGCCCGGGTCGAGAAATCGGCTCATCATTGAATCACCGCGTTTATAGAACGCGGGTGCGCCGAAATAACTGTTGGCGTCGGGCAGGATCTGTAGATAAAGATCACGCATCTCATTGATGCGTGTGGTGAGAATGACCTGCTCGGCTGATGCCGCTGTCAGAGGGGCGCCTGCCTGGCTCGCTTCCGCTTTTATTTGGGACTTCAATGCTGCAATTGTGCTTGGCAGCTGGTTCGTCTCTTGACGGTATTTTTCCAAATAATCTTTTTCAATGACATGGTATTCCTCTGCGAACACCTTTCGAGTGGAAATTACGCGTGCAATATCGCTTTTGGTTGGACTGGTCCCGCGAGGATACCCGTCGCTAAGCCCCCAGCCACCTCCCCCCGGCCCACCACCACCGCCAATATAATGCAGCTCAATGCCCGTTGGTGGCTGCGCACTGATGTATAGCGCTTCATCGAGATAATATGCGTTGTCTTTAGCCATGTAGGTTCTCCTGATCGCTACATGGGCTAGCTTTCCGTAAATGTAACTCGCTGTATGTCGGCTGCGGTTCGGTAATCAGTAGGACCGTTCCTGGCGTGCTGAAAGACCTGTCCTAGATATGTTTTTCCGACACCGGTATCACCCGTTTTTCCTTCACCGCTTTGTACGAAAAACTCGAATAGATCTCCTTCACCCCCGGTAACCGCTGCAGCACTTCGCGGGTGAATTCGCCGAACGACTCCAGGTCCCGCGCCAGGATCTCCAGCAGAAAATCATACCTCCCGGAAATGTTGTGGCAGGCAACGATCTCGGGAATCTCCATCAACCGCTGCTCGAACGCCAGCGCCATGTCCTTGGTGTGCGAGTCCATCATGATGCTGACGAACGCGGTCACGCCAAATCCCAGCGACTTGGGCGAGAGGATGGCCTGGTAGCCGGTGATGTAGCCGTTGTCCTCCAGCAACTTGACCCGCCGCCAGCACGGCGAGGTTGTTAGCGCTACCTGGTCGGCAAGTTCGGCAACGGTGAGGCGGGCATTGTCCTGCAGGGCAGCGAGCAGGGCGCGGTCGGTGCGGTCGAGGCGTGAAGGCATGTTTTGCCCTCCTGGTCCGGTAATTATTGTTTTTATTCCAACAAGTACGCGTATGCGTGGGCCATTTTGGAAAAAATCGGGCAGCTCGGTGGCATAAGCTTATAGCAAACCACAAGAGGCTGTTGCCATGCGCGACTCCCATAACAACACCGGTTTTTCCACGCGGGCCATTCACCATGGCTACGATCCGCTTTCCCACAATGGCGCCCTGGTGCCGCCGGTGTACCAGACCGCTACCTATGCCTTCCCCACAGTCGAATACGGTGCTGCTTGCTTCGCCGGGGAGGAGCCGGGGCATTTCTACAGCCGCATTTCCAACCCTACCTTGGCTCTGCTGGAGCAGCGCATGGCCTCGCTGGAGGGCGGCGAGGCGGGGCTGGCATTGGCGTCGGGCATGGGGGCCATCACCTCGACGATCTGGACCCTGTTGCGCCCTGGTGATGAGCTGATCGTCGGGCGCACATTGTACGGCTGCACTTTTGCTTTCCTGCACCATGGCATTGGTGAATTCGGGGTGAAGATCCGCCATGTCGACCTGAACGATGCCAAGGCCCTGAAAGCGGCGATCAACAGCAAGACGCGGATGATCTACTTCGAAACGCCGGCCAACCCCAACATGCAGCTGGTGGATATCGCCGCGGTGGCCCAGGCGGTGCGCGGGCATGATGTGCATGTCGTGGTCGACAACACCTACTGCACGCCCTACCTGCAGCGGCCGCTGGAGCTGGGAGCGGACCTGGTGGTGCATTCGGCGACCAAGTACCTGAGTGGCCACGGCGATATCACTGCCGGTCTGGTGGTGGGGCGCAAGGCGCTGGTCGACCGCATTCGCCTGGAAGGGCTGAAGGACATGACCGGGGCGGTGCTGTCACCCCACGATGCGGCGCTGCTGATGCGCGGTATCAAGACCTTGGCCCTGCGCATGGACCGACATTGCGCCAATGCCCAGCAGGTGGCGGAGTTTCTGGCTCGGCAGCCGCAGGTGGAGCTGATTCACTACCCAGGTTTGCCGTCGTTTGCCCAGTACGAGCTGGCGCAGCGGCAGATGCGTTTGCCGGGCGGGATGATCGCCTTCGAGCTCAAGGGGGGGATCGAGGCCGGGCGCAGGTTCATGAATGCTCTGCAACTGTTTGCGCGGGCGGTGAGCCTGGGCGATGCCGAGTCGCTGGCGCAGCATCCGGCGAGCATGACGCACTCCAGCTATACCGCGAAGGAGCGGGCGCATCACGGGATATCGGAGGGGCTGGTGCGCCTGTCGGTGGGGCTGGAGGACTTGGAGGACCTGCTGGCGGATGTCGAGCAGGCATTGCAGGCCTGCAGCTAGGTTGCCTGGGCTGACCTCTTCGTGGGTAAACCCGCTCCTACAGGTCAGGCGCAGTATTTGAAACCTGCGCCGCCCCTGTGGGAGCGGGTTCACCCGCGAAGAGGCCAGTGAATCCAGCCCATGAAAAAGGCCTCTTGCGAGGCCTTTGTCATTTTCTGCAGATCAGCGCTTCAGCCCGTAGCTCTCGTCAAGCATGCCCGGCGAGTTCGGTGCTTTCGGCGCGTAGTCGCGTGGCACTTCGGCGTCCTTCGGCGGGGTCAAACGGTCGCGTGGGCCTTGCGCTGCCTCGGAGTGCAGGGCTGCCAGCAAGCGTTGGCGAGTGACGTCGTCCAGGGCCAGGCTGTTGGCGCCTTCGGCCAGGTGGTCCTGCACGTCCTGATAGCTTTGGGTCAGTTTCTTGACCAGCACGGCCGTGCTGTTGAAATGAGTAACCACTTCGTTCTGATAGCTGTCGAAGCGCTTCTGGATATCATCCAGTTGACGCTGGGTGCTGCTCGGCGCGGCATTGGGCAGCAGGCGAGCGACGACGAACCCAACCACCACGCCGATGACCAGGGCCAGGGTCGGCAACAACCAAACAAGGAGCGAGAGTTCCACGAGTCCTTCCTCTATAAACGGCTTTGCTTTACGTTAACGGCTCAGACCTGCGCTGTATACCGCGAGCGATCGCAAATCAGAACAGAATTCCTCATCTAGACGAATCGACCCCTCCCGAGGTCACGGAGTAGTGCCTTGCTTGTCCGCGAAACCCCCTTGTTCATCGATGGCCCCAGCGGCCAGCTGGAAGCCTTGTACCTGGACGTGGCCAATGCCCGTGGCGTGGTGCTGATCTGCCACCCCAACCCGGTCCAGGGCGGCACCATGCTCAACAAGGTGGTCTCGACCCTGCAGCGCACCGCCCGTGACGCCGGCTATGTGACCCTGCGTTTCAACTACCGTGGCGTCGGGCAGAGCGCCGGCAGTCATGACATGGGTGCTGGCGAAGTGGCCGATGCCGAGGCCGCTGCGGCCTGGCTGCGCGAAAAGCACCTGGGCCTGCCGCTGGTGCTGATGGGTTTCTCGTTCGGCGGCTTCGTCGCCACCAGCCTGGCCGGCCGCCTGGAAGCTGCCGGAGTAGAGCTGCAACAGCTGTTCATGATCGCCCCGGCGGTCATGCGCCTGACGGCGGAGTTCCCGCTGCCGCAGCGCTGCCCGATCACCGTGGTGCAGCCGGACGCCGACGAAGTCGTCGCGCCGCAGCTGGTTTACGATTGGTCCGACAGCCTGTCGCGCCCCCATGAGCTGCTGAAAGTGGCAGAATGCGGACACTTCTTCCATGGCAAGCTGACCGATCTGAAGGATCTGCTGCTGCCGCGCCTTTCGAACTGAGCCAAGCCTGAATAAGCGAACACCCATGACCACGCGCATTCTCACCGGTATCACCACCACCGGCACTCCGCACCTGGGCAACTACGCCGGCGCCATCCGCCCGGCGATCCGTGCCAGCCAGCAGCCCGGTGTCGACTCGTTCTACTTCCTGGCCGACTACCACGCCCTGATCAAGTGCGACGACCCGCTGCGCATCCAGCGTTCGCGCCTGGAAATCGCCGCCACCTGGCTGGCCGGCGGTCTCGATGCGGACAAGGTGACCTTCTACCGCCAGTCCGATATCCCGGAAATCCCCGAGCTGACCTGGCTGCTGACCTGCGTCAGCGCCAAGGGCCTGCTCAACCGTGCACACGCCTACAAGGCCTCGGTGGACAAGAACCTGGAAAATGGCGAAGACCCGGATGCCGGCGTGACCATGGGCCTGTACAGCTACCCGGTGCTGATGGCTGCGGACATCCTGATGTTCAATGCCAACAAGGTGCCGGTCGGTCGTGACCAGATCCAGCACGTGGAAATGGCCCGCGACATCGGTCAGCGCTTCAACCACCTGTTCGGCCAGGGCAAGGACTTCTTCGCCCTGCCGGAAGCGGTGATCGAGGAGAGCGTGGCGACCCTGCCGGGCCTGGACGGGCGCAAGATGTCCAAGAGCTACGACAACACCATCCCGCTATTCACCAGCGCCAAGGAGATGAAAGACGCCATCTCGCGCATCGTCACCGACTCGCGTGCGCCTGGCGAAGCCAAAGACCCGGACAACGCGCACCTGTTCACCCTGTTCCAGGCCTTCTCTACGCCGGCGCAGTGCGCGGAGTTCCGTGACGAGCTGCTGCAGGGCCTGGGCTGGGGCGAGGCCAAGCAGCGGCTGTTCCAGCTGCTGGACGGCCAGCTGGCCGAGAAGCGCGAGTACTACCACCAGCTGATCGCCCGTCCGGCGGACCTGGAAGACATCCTGCTGGCCGGCGCTGCCAAGGCTCGCAAGATCGCCACGCCATTCCTCGAGCAGCTGCGCGAGGCCGTTGGCCTGCGTTCGTTCCGTAGCAGCGTGCAGGCCAGCACCGAAGTGAAGAAGAAGGCCGCCAAGAGTGCGCGTTTCGTCAGTTTCCGCGATGAAGACGGCAGCTTCCGCTTCCGTCTGCTTGCCGCTGATGGCGAGCAACTGCTGCTGTCGCGCAGCTTCGCCGACGGCAAGAGCGCCGGCGCCGTGAGCAAGCAGCTGCAGCAAGGTGGCGAGGCGGATGTACGCGTCGAAGGCCTGGGTTTCGGTCTGTGGCTGAACGGTGAACAGGTTGCCGACGGGCCGCAGTTCGACAGCGCCGAAGCCCGTGATTCGGCCATCGAAAGCCTGCGTGCAGCGCTTGCGCCACAACCGGACTGAAGATGGTGAAACTGTGGGAGCGGGCGTGCCCGCGAAACAGGCGCCGCGTTGCATGGCACCGGCTTTGCCGGTGTTCGCGGGCACGCCCGCTCCCACAGACTGATTGCCATTAAGCGGGCCTGTCGCTACAGTGACGGCCCGTTTTTTGTTGCCTCGCTAACGAATCATGACGCCCCTAGAACGATATCAAGCAGATCTGAAACGTCCCGACTTCTTCCATGACGCGGCGCAGGAAACTGCGGTGCGTCACCTGCAGCGCCTGTACGATGACCTGGTACACGCGCAGAACAACAAGCCGGGCGTGTTCGGCAAGCTGTTCGGCAAGAAGGAGCAGACCCCCGTCAAGGGCCTGTACTTCTGGGGTGGGGTAGGGCGCGGCAAGACCTATCTGGTCGATACCTTCTTCGAGGCGCTGCCGTTCAAGCAGAAGATGCGCACGCACTTCCACCGCTTCATGAAGCGTGTGCACGAGGAAATGAAAACCCTCAAGGGCGAGAAGAACCCGCTGACCATCATTGCCAAGCGCTTCAGCGAAGAAGCCAAGGTCATCTGTTTCGACGAATTCTTCGTGTCGGACATTACCGACGCGATGATTCTCGGCACCCTGATGGAAGAGTTGTTCAAGAACGGCGTATCGCTGGTGGCTACCTCCAACATCGTGCCTGACGGCCTGTACAAGGACGGCCTGCAGCGCGCGCGCTTCCTGCCGGCCATCGCCATGATCAAGCAGTACACCGACGTGGTGAACGTCGACAGCGGGGTCGACTATCGTCTGCGTCACCTCGAGCAGGCCGAACTGTACCACTACCCGCTCGATGAGGCGGCGCACCAGAGCCTGCGCGCCAGCTTCAAGGCCTTGACTCCTGAGTGCACCCAGGCGGTCGAGAACGACGTGCTGATGATCGAGAATCGCCCGATCCAGGCCCTGCTGACCTGTGACGATGTGGCCTGGTTCGACTTCCGCGCGCTGTGCGACGGCCCTCGTAGCCAGAACGACTACATCGAACTGGGCAAGATCTTCCATGCCGTGCTGTTGAGCAACGTGGAGCAGATGGGCGTCACCACCGACGACATCGCCCGCCGCTTCATCAACATGGTGGACGAGTTCTACGACCGCAACGTCAAGCTGATCATCTCGGCCGAGGTGGAGCTGAAGGACCTGTATACCGGTGGGCGCTTGGCCTTCGAGTTCCAGCGTACCCTGAGCCGCTTGCTGGAGATGCAGTCGCACGAGTTCCTGGCGCGGGCGCACAAGCCCTGAAATTGCCGGGGCCGCTTTGCGGCCCTTTTGCGACACAAGGCCGCTCCTACAGGATCACGCGATTCCATGTAGGAGCGGCCTTGTGTCGCGAAAGGGCTGCAAAGCAGCCCCAGAAGGCCTCAAGCCTCCTGCATGAACTGCTGCCGATACTGGTTCGGCGACAGCTCGGTATGCTGACGAAACAGCCGCGCAAAGAAACTGGCATCGTCATAGCCCACCTCATAACTGATGGTCTTGATGCTCTTGCGCGTGCTCGACAACAAGCCCTTGGCCGTCTCGATCCTCAACCGTTGCAGGTAGTGCAGCGGCTTGTCACCCGTAGCGCTCTGGAAACGCCGCATGAAATTGCGAATACTCATGCCGTGGTTGCGAGCCACGTCCTCGAAGCGGAACTTGTCGGCGAAGTGTTCTTCCAGCCAGTGCTGTATCTGCAGGATGATCAGGTCCTGGTGCAGCTTCTGCCCGCCAAAGCCCATGCGTCCCGGGGTGTAATTGCGCTGCACTTCGTAGAGGATGTCGCGGGACACGGCGCGGGCCACGTTGGCGCCGCAGAAGCGTTCGATCAGGTAGATGTACAGGTCGCAGGCTGAAGTGGTCCCGCCGGCGCAATAGAGGTTGTCTGCATCAGTCAGATGCTTGTCCTGGTTCAGCCGGATCTTCGGGAAGCGTTCGGCAAAGCTGTTGAAGAAGCGCCAGTAGGTGGTCGCTTCCTTGCCATCGAGCAGGCCGGACTCGGCCAGCCAGAATACGCCACTGGCCTCGGCGCACAGCACCGAGCCACGGGCATGCTGTTCACGCAGCCAAGGCAGTACCTGTGGATAACGTTGCAGCAGGTTGTCGAAGTCATCCCAGAAGGCCGGAAGGATGATCACGTCTGCGTCGTCAAGGCCGCCTTCGACTGGCAACTGCACATTGCTGAAGCTGTCCACGGGCTGGCCGTCCGGGCTCACCAGGCGAATCTCGAACATGGGCTGCAGGCCCAGGCCCAGTTGCTTGCTGTAGCGCAAGCTGGCGAGGTGGAAGAAATCCTTGGCCTGCATCAAGGTCGAAGCGAACACCTTGTCAATGGCCAGGATGCTGACGCGCCGCAGCGACGCGGAGGGTTGGGTAAACATCATTGTCATTGTTCTTATAGGGTAGAGTGGTCAATCACCGGCTGGATCGTCTTATTTTTTGGCGATTGTGTCTAGCCTGTGCAGCAGAGGGGCAGCGCCAACCGGTAGGAGCAGCCTTGTGCTGCGAAGAGGCCATTACTGCCACAGGCAACCTTCAGCCATACAGACCTCTTCGCAGCACAAGGGCTGCTCCTGCAGGTGTCCCACAGGCCTCGAAGTGGGCACAGGGTCCGGCTCAAGGCGCCGGGTTCGGTTGCTCCTGGTGAATCGCCTCGATCGCCGCCAGCAGTTCATCACTCAGGCTCAGCTCGAGGCTGGCAAGGTTGCTGTCCAGCTGTTCGAGGCTGGTCGCGCCAATGATATTGCTGGTCACGAACGGCTGCCGGGTAACGAACGCCAGGGCCATCTGCGCCGGGTCCAGGCCGTGCTCGCGGGCCAGCTGCACATAGCGGCTGCAGGCCGCCACGGTCTGTGGGTTGGAATAGCGGGCAAAGCGGCTGAACAGGGTCAGGCGTGCGTTTTCCGGGCGTGCGCCGTTCTCGTATTTGCCGGAGAGCATGCCGAACGCCAGCGGCGAATAGGCCAGCAGGCCGCATTGCTCGCGGATGGCCACTTCCGCAAGGCCCACCTCGAAGCTGCGGTTGAGCAGGTTGTAAGGGTTCTGGATTGATACCGCTCGCGGCCAGCCGCGGCTTTCAGCCAGTTGCAGGAACTTCATGGTGCCCCACGGCGTTTCGTTGGACAGGCCGATGTGGCGGATCTTGCCCGCGCGTACCTGCTCGTCGAGCACTTCGAGGGTTTCTTCCAGCGGGGTGAAGTGGTCCTGTGGCAAATGCTGGTAGCCCAGCTTGCCGAAGAAGTTGGTGCTGCGCTCGGGCCAGTGCAGCTGGTACAGGTCGATGCGGTCGGTCTGCAGGCGCTTGAGACTCTCGTCCAGCGCCGCGACGATATGCTGGCGGTTATGCTTGAGCTGGCCGTCGCGAATGTGGCTGATGCCGTTGCCGGGGCCGGCGACCTTGCTGGCCAGCACCCAGTCGTCGCGATCGCCATTGTCACGGAACCAGTTGCCTATGATGCGCTCGGTGGCGGCGTAGGTTTCGGGGCGGGGCGGCACCGGGTACATTTCGGCGGTGTCGATGAAGTTGACCCCGGCGGCCTTGGCCCGGGCAATCTGCTCGAAGGCCTCGGCCTGACTGTTCTGTTCGCCCCAGGTCATGGTTCCAAGGCACAGGGCGCTGACATTGAGGTCGGTACGGCCAAGCTGGCGGTATTCCATCGGATAGACACTCCTTGGCAAAGAAGCCCATCAAAGCAGGTTGAAATTTTTCGCGCAATCTGGATAATTCGGCACCTCTCCGTGTGGCGGAAGTGATGCACCACCACGCAGGAAGAACCCCGTCGAACATTGGCGTGCCTGACCCGAGCCCCCAAAAGCGTCAGCGTTCGGCTGCGCGCTTGCCCTTGGCAAGCTGTGCACTATCCAGTAAGATTCGCCGTCTATTTTTCGCTGGGCGGCCTCTGAGGCTTTAGAGAATGAAAACTTTTACTGCTAAACCGGAAACAGTAAAGCGCGAGTGGTTCGTAGTCGACGCCGCTGGCCAGACCCTGGGTCGTCTGGCTACCGAAATCGCTAGCCGTCTGCGTGGCAAACACAAGCCAGAATACACCCCTCACGTTGACACCGGCGACTACATCGTCGTTATCAACGCCGAGCAGGTTCGTGTGACTGGTGCCAAGTCTTCCGACAAGATGTACTACTCCCACTCCGGTTTCCCGGGCGGTATCAAGGAAATCAACTTCGAGAAGTTGATCGCCAAGGCCCCTGAGCGTGTTATCGAAACTGCGGTCAAAGGCATGCTGCCGAAGAACCCGCTGGGTCGCGACATGTACCGCAAGCTGAAAGTGTACGCGGGTGCTGCTCACCCACACACTGCTCAGCAGCCTCAAGAACTGAAGATCTAACGGGATAGTTCATTATGTCGGCGACTCAAAACTACGGCACTGGCCGTCGCAAGACCGCAACCGCTCGCGTATTCCTGCGTCCGGGTACTGGTAACATTTCCATCAACAACCGTTCTCTGGACGTGTTCTTCGGTCGCGAAACCGCTCGCATGGTTGTTCGTCAGCCGCTCGAGCTGACCGAAACCGTTGAGAAGTTCGACATCTACGTCACCGTTTCCGGTGGTGGTGTCAGCGGTCAAGCCGGTGCGATCCGTCACGGTATCACCCGCGCTCTGATGGAATACGACGAAACCCTGCGTGGCGCTCTGCGTCGTGCTGGCTACGTCACCCGCGACGCTCGTGAAGTCGAGCGTAAGAAAGTGGGTCTGCGTAAAGCGCGTAAGCGTCCTCAGTACTCCAAGCGTTAATACCGCTTCGGCAGTCGAAAAAAGCCCGGTTCTTTGGAACCGGGCTTTTTTTATGTCTTGAACTAACCTGTCAGCATGTCCGTGACGACTTGCCGCATAGACGCAGATCAAGCAAAGCGAGGGTTGTAGCCCGTTCCCCGGGTAATCACCTTGTCAGTGTGTGGATTTGTTTCTTACCATGGCGGCCAATTTTTAGTGCACAGACATTACCTAAGTACAGGCCAGGTCCAACTGGTCAAGCAAGCTGATGGGAGAGGACTGAATGAGCAATGACGGCGTCAACGCAGGCCGGCGCCGCTTCCTCGTAGCCGCGACATCCGTAGTCGGGGCGGCGGGGGCAGTGGGGGCTGCGGTACCGTTCGTGGGGTCATGGTTTCCCAGTGCCAAGGCGAAAGCCGCGGGTGCACCGGTGAAGGTCAATATCGCCAAGGTCGAGGCCGGCCAGCAGATGGTGGCCGAGTGGCGCGGTCAACCAGTGTTCATCGTGCGGCGAACGGACGAGATCCTCGGTAACCTGAAAAAGGTCGTAGGTGATCTGGCTGACCCCGAGTCCAAGGCCTCGGTGCAGCCCACCTACGTCGATCCGCAGGTTCGTTCGATCAAGCCGGAAATCCTCATCCTTGTTGGCCTGTGCACACACCTGGGCTGCTCGCCCACCTTCCGCCCGGAAGTCGCACCCGCTGACCTTGGCCCGAAATGGGTAGGTGGCTATTTCTGCCCGTGCCACGGTTCCCACTACGACCTGGCCGGCCGTGTCTACAAGTCGCAGCCGGCGCCACTCAACCTGCCCGTGCCACCGCACTCTTACGAGTCGGACGAGATCGTCGTCATCGGCGTTGACCAGGAGAACGCATGATGAGCAAGTTCATGGACTGGATTGATGCTCGCTTCCCCGCGACCAAGATGTGGGAAGACCACCTGAGCAAGTATTACGCACCCAAGAACTTCAACTTCCTGTACTTCTTCGGCTCGCTGGCGTTGCTGGTACTGGTCAACCAGATCGTCACCGGTGTGTGGCTGACCATGAGCTTCACACCCTCGGCAGAAGAGGCGTTCGCCTCGGTCGAGTACATCATGCGCGATGTGGAATACGGCTGGATCCTGCGCTACCTGCACTCCACCGGTGCATCGGCGTTCTTCATCGTCGTCTACCTGCACATGTTCCGCGGCCTGCTCTACGGTTCCTACCAGAAGCCGCGTGAACTGGTGTGGCTGTTCGGCATGCTGATCTACCTGGCGCTGATGGCCGAAGCCTTCATGGGCTACCTGCTGCCGTGGGGCCAGATGTCGTACTGGGGTGCCCAGGTGATCATCTCGCTGTTCGGTGCCATTCCGGTGATCGGTGGCGACCTTACCCAGTGGATCCGTGGTGACTACCTGATCTCGGGTATCACTCTGAACCGCTTCTTCGCCCTGCACGTGGTTGCCTTGCCGATCGTGATTCTCGGCCTGGTGGTCCTGCACATCCTCGCCCTTCACGAAGTGGGTTCGAACAACCCCGATGGCGTCGACATCAAGAAGAAAAAGGACGAAAACGGTATCCCGCTGGACGGTATCCCGTTCCACCCGTACTACACCGTCAAGGATATTGTCGGCGTGGTGGTGTTCCTGTTCGTGTTCTGCGCCGTGGTGTTCTTCTTCCCGGAAATGGGTGGTTACTTCCTGGAGAAACCTAACTTCGAGCAGGCGAACGCCTTCAAGACCCCCGAGCACATTGCGCCGGTGTGGTACTTCACGCCGTTCTACGCGATCCTGCGTGCGGTGCCTGACAAGCTGATGGGCGTCATCGCCATGGGTGCGGCCATTGCCGTGTTGTTCGTCCTGCCCTGGCTCGACCGCAGCCCGGTCCGCTCCATGCGCTACAAGGGCTGGATCAGCAAGCTCTTCCTGCTGGTGTTCTGCGTGGCCTTCGTCATCCTCGGCATACTGGGCGTGCTGGCGCCGACACCTGGGCGTACCTTGCTGTCGCAGGTGTGCACGGTGTTGTACTTCGCCTACTTCCTGCTGATGCCGTTCTACACAAGGCTCGAGAAGACCAAACCGGTTCCGGAAAGGGTGACTGGCTGATGAAAAAGTTGATTGCAGTATTTTTGCTGGCAGTGATGCCTGCCTTTTCCTTCGCGGCCGAAACGGGCCTGGAGCTGGACAAGGTCGACATCGACCTGAGCGACAAGGCCGCCATGCAGGACGGTGCGCGTACCTTTGCCAACTATTGCATGGGCTGCCACAGTGCGAAGTTCCAGCGTTACGAGCGGGTTGCCGATGACCTGGGCATCCCCCACGAGCTGATGCTCGAGAAGCTGGTGTTCACCGGTGCCAAGATCGGTGACCACATGCAGATCGGCATGAAGCCCAGTGACGCCAAGACCTGGTTCGGCGCCGCACCGCCCGACCTGACCCTGGTGGCCCGTGTGCGTGGCACCGACTGGTTGTACACCTACCTGCGCAGTTTCTATGAGGACCCGTCACGGCCTTATGGGGTGAACAACAAGGTGTTCCCGAACGTCGGCATGCCTAACGTGCTGGTCGGCTTGCAGGGCAACCAGGTGGTTGGCTGCAAGCAGGTGCAGACCGTGACCGATGGCAAGAAGCAATTCGACCCACTGACTGGTAGCCCGCTGACTCATGAAGCCTGCGACCAGCTGACCATTACGCCGAATTCCGGTACCCTGACGACCGAGCAGTTCGACGAGAAGGTCAAGAACCTGGTGACCTTCCTGGCCTATTCGGCCAACCCGGTCAAACTGGAAAGCCAGCGCATCGGTACCTATGTGTTGCTGTACCTGGCTTTCTTCTTCGTATTCGCCTACTTGCTCAAGCGTGAATACTGGAAGGACGTGCACTGATCACGCAGTAGTTTCTGGTTGTTGAACGCGCCCGTGGTGGCCTGGCAGATCTGCCAGGTCACCACGGGCGCGTTTTCATTTACAGTTTTACAAGCATCCCGTACGAGGAGGCGCTACATGGGCGCAACCAACAGGTTAGCCTGCTATTCCGACCCCGCTGATCACTATTCTCATCGGGTACGCCTCGTGCTGGCCGAGAAGGGCATCAGCGTGCAGGTCATCGATGTCGATCCCGGTCGACTGCCGCCCAAGCTGGTCGAGGTGAATCCTTACGGCAGCGTGCCGACCCTGGTCGACCGTGACCTGGCGCTGTATGAATCGACCGTGGTGATGGAGTACCTCGAGGAGCGTTATCCACATCCGCCGCTAATGCCGGTGTACCCGGTTGCGCGGGGGAACAGTCGCTTGCTGATGCACCGCATCCAGCGCGACTGGTGCTCCCTGGCCGATACCGTGCTCGATCCGCGCAGTAGCGAGGCTGCCCGAACCGAAGCGCGCAAGGCATTGCGTGAGAGCCTGACCGGGGTCTCGCCGTTGTTCGGCGAGTACGCCTGCTTCATGAGTGAGGAGCAAAGCCTGGTCGATTGTTGTCTACTGCCCATCCTCTGGCGTCTGCCGGTGTTGGGTATCGAGTTGCCGCGGCAAGCCAAGCCGCTGCTGGATTACATGGAGCGGCAGTTCGCCCGCGAGCCTTTCCAGGCGAGCCTGTCCTCTGTAGAACGTGAAATGCGCAAGCTTTAAGGAGCCGTTGATGAACTCCAGTCGCCCCTATCTGGTTCGAGCACTGTACGAGTGGATCGTCGACAACGATTGCACGCCCCATATGCTGGTCAATGCCGAATTCCCGAAGGTCCAGGTGCCGGACGGTTTCGCCAGTGATGGCCAGATCGTCTTGAACATCTCGCCAAGTGCCGTGCGCAGCCTGCACATGGACAACGACGCGGTCAGCTTCGAGGGCCGCTTCGGTGGCGTGGCTCACTCGCTGTACGTGCCGGTTGGTGCCATTCTGGGTATTTACGCCCGCGAGAATGGCCAGGGTATGGTCTTCGAGCTGGAGTCGTCCATGATGGATGACGATGAGCAGGAAGATGATGAAGTGCAGCCGGATGACGATGGCCCGCCAGAGGGTGGTGGCCAGCCGCCACGCCCGACTGGTCGACCAAGTCTGAAAGTGGTCAAGTAATAAAAAAGGCGATCCAACCGGATCGCCTTTTTTTAATTACGCCAGCCCTGCTTACAGGTCGCTGATGGTACGTACCTGGTCCTTGTTGATGCGGGTACGCTTGCCGTCGAGTTGCTGGAACTCATAGAAGCCGGCGTCACGGTCGAACTTCGGTACGTCGACGGCCTGGATTTCACGGCCATCGTTGAGGGTGATCAGGCTTGGTGTAGAGCAGCCGGCCAGGGTGGCGAAAGTGCCGAACAGCAGGGCAGGCAGCAGAAGCTTTTTCATGCGGTGTTTCCTGGATTTCTGAAGGCTGGGGCAGTGTTGTCGCCTGTGCTGGCCTTTTCGCGGGTAAACCCGCTCCCACAGGAATACAACAAGTCTCGAAAGCTGTGAGATCCCTGTGGGGGCGGGTTTACCCGCGAAGAGGCCGGTGCAGGCAATCAGTGAATCAGTCGATGTACTCGAACAGCTTGACGATCTTCTGCACACCCGACACGCCCTGTACCACGGCAGTGGCCGAGTTGGCCTCCTGCTGGGTCACCAGGCCGAGCAGGTAAACGATGCCATTCTCGGTAATCACCTTGATGCGCGAGCTGGGCACGGCATTGTCGGTCAGCATCTGGGTCTTGATCTTGGTGGTCAGCCAGGCGTCGTTGTTGCGCGCCAGGATGGAGGAGGGTTGCATCACCTGCAGCTCGTTGTGCACTTTCTTGACGCGCTGTACCTGGCTGGCAGTCTGCTCGGCGAGGCTCTTGAGGTCGGCGCGCGGTGTCTGGCCGGCCAGCAGGACGATGCCGTTGTAGCTGCTGACAACGATGTGCGAACCTTTGTCCAGGTCAGGGCTGGCCTTGGCGATGTTGACCGAAGCCTTGGTTTCGATCAGCGAGTCGTCGATCTTGCTGCCGATGGTGCGCGTTCCGCGATCGTCCTCGATCGGCGAATTGCGGGTAGAGGTCAGTACCGAGCTGCAACCAGTGACGCTCAGGCACAGTGTCAGGGCCATAAGGCCGAGGCGCATAGGGGTCATTCTTCACTCCCGAACAGTTGGCTGTCGATCAGATCACACAGGCAGTGGATCGCCAGCAGGTGGACTTCCTGGATACGCGCGGTAACCGTCGAAGGTACGCGGATTTCCACGTCTTCGGGCAGCAGCAGCGAAGCCATGCCGCCGCCATCGCGACCAGTCAATGCTACGACAATCATTTCGCGGTCATGTGCGGCCTGGATCGCCTGGATCACGTTGGCCGAGTTGCCGCTGGTGGAGATCGCCAGCAGAACGTCACCGGGCTGGCCCAGCGCGCGGATCTGCTTGGAAAAGACTTCGTTGTAGCTGTAGTCGTTGGCGATCGAGGTCAAGGTCGAGCTGTCGGTGGTCAGCGCGATGGCCGGCAGGCTCGGGCGTTCGCGCTCGAAGCGGTTGAGCAGCTCGGAGGAAAAGTGCTGGGCATCGCCGGCCGAGCCGCCGTTGCCACAGGCGAGCATCTTGCCCTCGTTGAGCAGCGCGTTGACCATGACCAGGCTGGCCTGCTCGATGTGCGGTGCCAGGATGTCCATTGCCTGTTGCTTGGTATCGATGCTGGCCTGGAATAGCCGGCGAATTCGGGATTGCATGTCCATCTGGTGACCTTAAGTGGGGCGGTGGCCTTTGCTACGCGCAACAACGACCAGCCCGCGAAACATAGAGCAAAAAAATCGGAATGGGTTCAGCATTCGAAGGCGTTTTTCAGCCATTGAAGCGGTCTGCCTGCATGGTGGCTGCCCTGTAGGGCGACTACGTCGAAGCGGCAGGGGTGGTTGCCCCAGTGGGGCTCCTTCTGCAGGAACAGGCTGGCGGCGAGCACCAACCGTTTCTGCTTGCGCCCGTCGATACTGCCAAGGGCGCCACCGAAGCCCGCGTGCAACCGGTAGCGGACTTCGACGAATACTACTGTATCGGCGTCGAGCATGACCAGATCAAGCTCACCGCCTTTGCATCGCCAGTTGCGCGCCAGCAGTTGCAGGCCATGCCCTTGAAGATATTCAAGGGCCTGGCTTTCCGCTGCCTGCCCGGCGCTGGTGGGCGACGCTGCTGCCATCAGCGAGGAGTGTCAGGCAGGCGCTGGACCTGGCCACCGACGAACTCGGCCCAAGGTAGCTGGCGCTCGACACGCTGGTTGGCGTTCATGCTCAGGCTGCCCGAAAGGCCCAGTACGCGGTTGTCCGGTAGTGCTTTCAGCTGGCCCAGGCGCGGCGCCAGGCTGTAGGCGTCGACGCCCATGGCATACAGGCGGCCCAGGCTGCCTGCCGCTTGCGGCCATTGCTGCACGACCTGCTGGCGCAGGCTGTTGCTGGTATCGAGCAGCCACGGGGTTTCGCAGAAGCGGATACCGTTCATGTCGTTGTACTGGTTGACGTCACCACTGGCGCTGTACAGGTTCGAGGTGGCGTAGACCGGTACGTCACCGGCGTACTGGAAGTTCAGGGTCGGCTTGATCTGCTGGGCCTGTTGCGGGGTCGAGGCGAGGAAGATGAAGTCGATGTCCTGGCGGCGCGACGGCTGCGCGGCGATGCTGCCACCTACCGTGCTCTGCAGGCTCTTGGCGCGGCCTTCGCTCTGGCGCAGCTGGAACAGGTCGGCAATCTGCTGGGCCAATGCGACCGGCTGGGCGATGCGTTCGGCGGCGAGCAGAGTGCCACCGTTGCCTTCCCAGTCCTGGCGGAAGGCGGCAAGCACACGATCGCCCCATTCGCCGCTCGGCACCAGGGCAACTGCGCGGACCATGCCATCGGCGCGGGCGCGACGGGCCACTTCACGGGCTTCGTCTTCGGCAGCGAGGCCGAACTGGAACAGCTGCGGTGGAGCCTTCTGGCCGGCGTCGGCGTAGTTCAGGGCCAGGGTGGTGATCGGCAGTTGTGGCTTGGCAGCCAGTTGCTTGACCAGCGGTTTTTCCAGCGGGCCGATGACCAGCTGTACGCCTGCGGCCTGGGCCTGGCGATAGAAGTCGTCGAGCGAGCCGATGCGCGAGCTGTCGAATACCTGCACGGCTGGCGCCTGCTGGCCGGCTTGCTGGGCCTGGAAGTGTGCAGCCATGAAGCCGTCACGCAGGGCGCGGGCAACACCGGCAAGCGGGCCTTCCTGAGGCAGCAGCAGGGCAATTTTGGTCAGCGGTTGGCTGGCCAGCTCCTTGAGCTTGGTCAGAGCCAGCGGCAGTTGCTGGGCGGCCGGGTGGTCCGGGTGCTGCTTGACCCAGGCGTCGATCGCCGCTTGCTGCTGCTCCAGGGTGCCGGCGCTTTTTACCGCGAAGGCCAGGCTGGTCCAGCCGGCAAGGGGCTGGTCGTTGCCTGGCTGCTGCAGTTGCTCTGCCGGCAGCGAGGCGACCAGTGCCCAGATGGCGTCATTGTTGGCGCTGGCGGCCTGGCCGCTGAGCAGCGGGGCCAGCAGCACGCGCTGTTGCGCGGCGGCGAGGGCCTGGCCATCGGCTTCGAGGGCGGCCGCGTGCACGCTGTAGGTGCGCGCTTGCTGTTCTTGCGGCAGTTCGGCGACGCGCTGCAGGCTGGGGTGGGCCAGGGCAGCCAGGGCAGCCTTGGGCTGGTTGCGGCTCATGGCCAGCTCGGCTCCGAGGGTGCTGGCGAACACTTGCTGGGCCGGCTTGAGCGTGTCCAGCGGCACCTGCTCGAGGATGCGTGCGGCGCGTGGGAAGTCCTTCTGCCTGTAGGCCAGGTCGGCTGCGCTCAGGCGCAGCAGGGCGGCGTCTTCCGCGGACTTGCTGGAAGCAGCCTTTTCGAGCAGTTGCTCGATGCTGGCGTCCGGGGTGCGTGGCAGTTCGCCCAGGCTGGATGAGGGCGAGCTGGCGCAGGCTGCCAGCAAGGCAGCAAGGCAGAGGGCTGTGAACAGCCGCAGGCAAGCGATCATGTAAAGGTCCTGTTACTCGATCAAGGTGGCCGGCAATTGTACCCAAGCGCTGGCCGGGGCGCGATGTTGCCGTGTCGATCCTTCACTATAGGAGGCCTGCCATCGGTCGTCGGCGAAGTTCTTTGCGCCCTGTTGCAGGCGCTCGGGCTACAATGGCGCCTTTGATCCGAACGACAGGTGTGCGCAGTGACTGATGTGGCAGGGGCTTCGAAATCCACGGTGGGGACGCTGTATGTGGTCGCAACCCCTATCGGCAACCTCGACGACATGAGTGCCCGGGCGCTGAAGGTGCTGGCGGACGTGGCCCTGATCGCGGCGGAAGATACCCGTCATTCGATCCGTCTGCTGCAGCACTTCGGCATCGACACGCCGCTGGCGGCCTGCCATGAACACAACGAGCGTGACGAGGGCGGGCGTTTTCTCACCAAGCTGCTGGCGGGCGAGAATGTGGCGTTGGTTTCCGATGCCGGCACGCCGCTGATTTCCGATCCGGGGTACCACCTGGTGCGCCAGGCGCGTGCTGCGGGGGTAAATGTGGTCCCGGTGCCGGGCGCCTGCGCTCTGATCGCCGCGCTGTCGGCAGCCGGCCTGCCGTCGGACCGTTTCATCTTCGAAGGCTTCCTGCCGGCCAAGGCGGCGGGACGGCGGGCGCGCCTGGAGCAGGTAAAGGAAGAACCGCGCACGCTGATCTTCTACGAGGCCCCGCACCGTATCCTGGAATGCCTTGAAGACATGGAAGCGGTATTCGGTGGCGAGCGCCCGGCGTTGTTGGCGCGTGAACTGACCAAGACCTTCGAGACCCTCAAGGGCCTGCCCCTGGCCGAGCTTCGCGCCTTCGTTGCTGGTGACAGCAACCAGCAGCGCGGTGAGTGCGTGGTACTGGTTGGTGGCTGGAGTGCGCCGGAGGGCGAACAGGCGATCAGTGCCGAAGCGCAACGGGTGCTCGACCTGCTGCTGGCCGAGCTGCCACTCAAGCGGGCGGCGGCGCTGGCTGCGGAAATTACCGGGGTGCGCAAGAACCTGCTGTATCAACTTGCACTGGAAAAGCAGAAAGCCGAATAGTGGCATATTGATATAAATGCCGGTATTGCTTGTTCTTGGGCGCGCGTGCCGTTAATCTTGGCGGCGGAGAGTCGATCGGACAGTCGCTGCCTGCTTTTGTTCCGCAAAAGCAGGGGGAGGAAAGTCCGGGCTCCATAGGGCAGAGTGCCAGGTAACGCCTGGGAGGCGCGAGCCTACGGAAAGTGCCACAGAAAATAACCGCCTAAGCACTTCGGTGCCGGTAAGGGTGAAAAGGTGCGGTAAGAGCGCACCGCACGGCTGGCAACAGTTCGTGGCTAGGTAAACCCCACTCGGAGCAAGACCAAATAGGGTTCCATCAGGCGTGGCCCGCGTCGGAACCGGGTAGGTTGCTAGAGGCGTCCAGTGATGGCCGTCGTAGAGGAATGACTGTCCTCGACAAAACCCGGCTTACAGATCGACTCTCCACCTTTCCCTCCCTGCTTTATTCGATAGCAGATGCCCTCTGGTAATACCGAAAAAATCTTACTCTTAATAAATCACTTTAACTTCGAACTCCATTCGCCTGCGTGGGTTTGATTTTTCTCGTGTTTTTTTCTGCTCGGTAGTCCTTCCGCATTCCTTTATTGCGCTAAATCTCGGTCCTGTAAGGCTTTTCCTTCCGAACGTGCCTTGACGGTGCTGCGGGCGGATTCCTATAGTGTGCGCAAGTGGCAGAAAGTGGGATGAAGTGGGTTTTCTGGCACAAAAAAGCTAACATTGTGGGGAATCGCAGCCGTGTTCCGCGGAGCCAACGCCGTCAGCCTCGATGCCAAGGGCCGTCTCGCCATGCCGAGCCGGTACCGTGACGAGCTCGATTCGCGTTGCAATGGTCAGCTGATCGTGACCATCGACGCCGTTGACCCCTGCTTGTGTGTTTATCCCCTCGATGAGTGGGAACAGATAGAAGCCAAGTTGCGTGCTTTGCCATCGTTGCGTGAGGAAAACCGCCGCCTTCAGCGTTTGCTGATCGGTAACGCGGTTGACCTGGAGCTCGATGGCAGTGGGCGTTTCCTGGTACCGCCCCGTCTGCGTGAGTACGCCAAGCTCGACAAGAAGGCGATGCTGGTGGGGCAACTGAACAAATTCCAGCTGTGGGATGAAGATGCCTGGAACGCGGTTTCGGCAGCAGACCTTGCAGCTATTCAACAACCGGGCGCCATGCCCGACGAATTGCGTGACCTGATCCTGTGACCATAGATAGCGGCTTCAACCACATTACCGTCCTGCTCGACGAAGCTGTCGAGGCATTGGCCCTGCGCGCCGACGGTTGCTATCTGGACGGCACCTTTGGCCGTGGCGGGCACAGCCGGCTGATTCTCAGCAAGCTCGGGCCGCAAGGGCGGCTGCTGGGTTTCGACAAAGATCCACAGGCGATTGCCACGGGGCAAGCGCTGGCGGCCGAAGACGGCCGCTTTGTCATTGTGCAGCGCAGCTTTGCCGAGCTGGGCGCGGAAGTGGCCGAGCGTGGCCTGGATGGCAAGGTCAGCGGCGTATTGCTGGACTTGGGCGTTTCCTCGCCGCAGCTGGATGACCCCGAGCGGGGCTTCAGCTTCCTCAATGATGGCCCGCTCGACATGCGCATGAACCCGGACCAGGGCATCAGCGCCGCCGAGTTCATCGCCACTGCACCTGAAGAAGAAATAGCCCGTGTGTTCAAGGAGTACGGCGAAGAGCGTTTCGCCAAGCGCATGGCTCGCGCCGTGGTGCAACGCCGCGAACAGCAACCGTTCACCCGCACCGGCGACCTCGCCGAGGTGCTGAAGGTGGCCAACCCGGCCTGGGAGAAGGGCAAGAACCCGGCGACCCGCGCTTTCCAGGGCCTGCGTATTCACGTCAACAACGAATTGGGTGATCTCGAGGCAGGCCTGGAGGCCGCGATCGATGCGCTGGAAGTGGGCGGCCGCCTGGCAGTGATCAGCTTCCATTCGCTGGAAGACCGCATCGTCAAGCTGTTCATGCGCAGGCTGGCCAAGGGCGAGGCTGACAACCTGCCGCGCAACCTGCCGGTACAGCACAAGGTCTTCGAGCCGAAAATCAAGCTCATCGGCAAGGCTCAGTTCGCTTCCGACGCCGAGCTCAAGGCCAACCCGCGGGCGCGCAGCGCCGTTATGCGGGTGGCGGAGAAGCTGCGGTGAGCAGGCTGTTTGCCAAACCTTTGCCAGGCGGAAGCTTCCTGATGCTTCTGCTGTTCGTTGCCGTGCTGGTTTCGGCCATCGCCGTGTCCTACAGCGCGCACTGGAACCGTCAGTTGCTCAACACGCTGTACGGCGAATTGAACGAACGTGACAAGGCCCAGGCCGAATGGGGCCGGCTGATTCTCGAACAAAGCACCTGGACCGCCGCCAGTCGCATCGAGAACCTGGCTTCCGAGCAACTGAAGATGCGCGTACCTTCGGCTGACGAAGTGCGGATGGTGGCGCCATGATGAAGCTCGAAGGCGCACTCTACCCCTGGCGCTTCCGCGTGGTGATCGGCTTGCTGGCGCTGATGGTCGGTGCCATCTGCTGGCGCATCATCGACCTGCAGGTAGTCGACCGTGATTTCCTCAAGGGGCAGGGCGATGCGCGCAGCCTGCGTCACATCCCTATCCCGGCTCACCGCGGCCTGATCACCGACCGTAACGGTGAACCGTTGGCGGTCAGTACCCCGGTCACCACCCTGTGGGCCAACCCCAAGGAAATGCAGGCCTCCAAGGACCGCTGGCCGCAGCTGGCAGCAGCACTGGGGCAGAACCCGCAGCAGCTGACCGAGCGCCTGACCCAGCAGGCCAGCAAAGAGTTCATCTACCTGGTCCGCGGCCTGACCCCGGAGCAGGGCCAGCATGTGCTCGACCTGAAAGTGCCGGGCGTGTATGGCCTGGAAGAATTCCGCCGCTTCTACCCGGCCGGTGATGTCACCGCGCACATGGTCGGCTTCACCGACCTCGACGACCACGGTCGCGAAGGGGTGGAGCTGGCCTATGACGAATGGCTGGCTGGCGTACCCGGCAAGCGGCAGGTCATCAAGGACCGGCGCGGCCGGCTGATCAAGGACATCCAGGTAACCAAGAACGCCAAGGCCGGGAAGACCTTGGCGTTGTCGATAGACCTGCGCCTGCAGTACCTGGCCACCCGCGAGCTGCGCAACGCCATTGCCGAACAGGATGCCAAGGCCGGCAGCCTGGTGATCATGGACGTCAAGACCGGTGAGGTCCTGGCCATGGTCAACCAGCCGACCTACAACCCCAACAACCGCCGCAGCATGTTCCCGGCCGCCATGCGTAACCGCGCGATCATCGACGTGTTCGAGCCGGGCTCCACGGTCAAGCCGATCTCCATGAGTGCGGCACTGGAAAGTGGCCGCTGGAAGCCGACCGACAAGGTCGAGGTGTACCCGGGCAGCCTGCAAATTGGTCGCTACACCATCAAGGACGTGTCCAGGAGCGAAGGCCCGATCCTCGACCTGACCGGTATCCTGATCAACTCCAGTAACGTCGGCATGAGCAAGATCGCCTTCGACATCGGCGGCGAGGCCATCTACCGGGTCATGTCCCAGGTCGGCCTGGGTCAGTACACCGGCCTTGGCTTCCCCGGCGAGCGCGTCGGCAACCTGCCCAACCATCGCGAGTGGCGCAAGGCCGAGACTGCGACCCTGTCCTATGGCTATGGCGTGTCGGTGACCGCCCTGCAGCTGGTGCATGCATACGCGGCGCTGGCCAACGACGGCAAGATGGTGCCGCTGTCGATCCTCAAGGTCGACAAGGCCCCGGAAGCGGTGCAGGCCATTCCGAAGGAAACCGCCGAAACCATTCAGGGCATGCTGCAGCAGGTGATCGAAGCGCCGCGCGGGGTGTTCCGTGCCCAGGTTCCGTTCTACCACGTGGCCGGCAAGTCAGGTACCGCCCGTAAGGCCACCGTCGGTTCCAAGGGCTACACCGAAAACGCCTACCGCTCGCTGTTCGCCGGCTTCGGGCCGATGAGCGACCCGCGCTATGCCATCGTCGTGGTAATCGATGAGCCTGGCAAGGGCGGTTACTTCGGTGGCCTGGTTTCGGCACCGGTGTTCAGCAAGGTCATGTCCGGCACTCTGCGCCTGATGAACGTTCCGCCAGACAACCTGCCTCCACCGGCACCTGTAGAACAATCGCAAGTCAATGCTGCTGCAACCGCCAAGGGAGGGCGTGGATGATGACAATGCCATTGAGCAAGCTTTTCGCTCACGCCAGCCGTGACCCGTTGATCCGTGAACTGACGCTGGACAGCCGCAATGTGCGTCCGGGTGATCTGTTCCTGGCTGTTCCGGGCGCCAAGGTCGATGGCCGCGAGCATATCGCCGATGCCCTGGCGCGTGGCGCTGCCGCTGTAGCCTATGAAGAGCAGGGCACGAGCGTCCTGCCAATCACCGATGTGCCGCTCATCCCGGTCAAGGGCCTGATCGCCCAGCTTTCGGATATCGCAGGTCGCTTCTATGGCGAACCGAGCCGCCAGCTGAACCTGGTGGGCGTTACCGGTACCAACGGCAAGACCAGCGTCACCCAGCTGGTGGCCCAGGCGCTGGACTTGCTTGGCCAGCGTTGCGGCCTGATCGGCACCCTGGGTACCGGCTTCTATGGTGAGCTGCAGAGTGGTCGCCTGACCACGCCCGACCCGATCGCCGTACAGTCGACCCTCAACGACCTCAAGAAAGGTGGCGCCAAGGCCGTGGCCATGGAGGTTTCCTCCCACGCCCTGGAGCAGGGCCGGGTCGCCGCTCTGGAATTCGACATCGCGGTCATGACCAACCTGTCCCGCGACCACCTGGACTACCACGGCAGCATGGAGGCCTACGAGGCCGCCAAGGCCAAGCTGTTCGCCTGGCCGAGCCTGCGTTGCCAGGTGGTCAACCTGGATGACGATTTCGGCCGTCGCCTGGCCGCCGATTTTGCCCGCCGCCCGAGTGTCGACCATATCGAGACCCGGTTGCTCAGCTACAGCCTGGAGAACCCGGAGGCCTCGCTGTACTGCCGTGAAGCCGTGTTCAATGACGATGGCGTGCGCGCCACCCTGGTCACCGCCCAAGGCGAACGTACCCTGCGCAGCCAGTTGCTGGGCCGCTTCAACCTGAGCAACATGCTCGCCGCCGTGGCGACCCTGTTGGCGCTGGACTACGCGCTGGACGAAATCCTCAAGGTCACCCCGCAGCTGCAGGGGCCGATCGGCCGCATGCAGCGCCTGGGTGGGGGCGACAAGCCGCTGGTGGTGGTCGACTATGCGCACACCCCGGACGCCCTGGAGAAAGTGCTCGAAGCCCTGCGCCCGCATGCGCACGGCAAGCTGCTGTGCCTGTTCGGCTGCGGCGGCGACCGAGACCGCGGCAAGCGTCCGCTGATGGCCGAAGTGGCCGAGCGCCTGGCCGACCGCGTGCTGGTAACTGACGACAACCCGCGTACTGAAGACCCGCTGCGCATCTTTGACGACATCCGCCCGGGTTTCGCCAAGCCTGCCGAGGTCGAGTTCGTTGCCGGTCGTGGCGAAGCCATTGCGCACCTGATCGCCACCGCCGCTGCCGACGATGTGATCGTGCTGGCCGGCAAGGGGCACGAGGATTACCAGGAGATCAATGGCGAGCGCCATGATTTCTCCGATTTGACCGAGGCCGAAAAGGCACTTGCAGCCTGGGAGGCTCCACATGCTTAAGCCGATGTCACTCAGCCAGCTGACCAAAGCGCTGGGTGGTCAACAAGTCGGTGCCGACGCCACCTTCACCGGCGTCAGCATAGACAGCCGCAGTGTTGGCGCCGGGCAACTGTTCGTGGCCCTGGCCGGCCCGCGCTTCGATGGCCACGACTACCTGGCCGATGTGAAGGCCAAGGGCGCTGTCGCTGCCCTGGTCGAGCGTGAAGTGGCCGATGTCGACCTGCCGCAGCTGCTGGTCGCCGATTGCCGCCTGGCCCTCGGCCAGCTTGGCGCGCTGAACCGTGCTGCATTCGACAAACCGGTGGTGGCCATCACCGGTTCCAGCGGCAAGACCACGGTCAAGGAGATGCTCGCCAGCATCCTGCGCACCCGTGGCCTGGTGCACGCCACCCGCGGCAACCTGAACAACGACCTCGGCGCGCCGCTGACCCTGCTGGAGATCGCTCCCGAGCACAGCGCCGCGGTGATCGAGCTGGGCGCCTCGCGCATTGGCGAGATCCGCTACACCGTCGGCCTGACCCGGCCCCAGGTGGTCATCATCAACAACGCCGGCACCGCCCACGTTGGCGAGTTCGGCGGCCCGGAAAAGATCGTCGAAGCCAAGGGCGAGATTCTCGAAGGCCTGGGCGAGGGCGGTATCGCCATCCTCAACCTGGACGACAAGGCCTTTGATATATGGAAGGCACGTGCCGGCGCGCACAAAGTCTTCAGCTTTGCCCGCAACAATCCAAAGGCCGATTTCCATGCCTCTGACATCGGCCGCGATGCCCGTGGTTGCCCTTCGTTCAAGCTGCATGGCGCTGGCGACACGGTAGACGTGCAACTCAATGTGCTCGGTGAGCACAACGTCAGCAATGCCCTGGCCGCCGCTGCCGCTGCCCATGCCGTTGGTCTGAGCCTGAGCGGCATCGCCGCAGGCTTGGCTGCCGTGCAACCGGTCAAGGGCCGTACCGTGGCGCAGATCGCGCCGAACGGCGTGCGGGTGATCGACGACAGTTACAACGCAAATCCCACCTCCATGTGCGCGGCCATTGATATACTCGCCGGCTTTTCCGGGCGCACCGTCTTGGTGCTTGGGGATATCGGCGAACTGGGGCAATGGGCGGAAGAAGGCCACCGTCAGGTGGGTGACTACGCGCGTGGCAAGGTCGACGCCCTGTACGCAGTGGGTTCCAACATGACACACGCGGTCAAGGCATTCGGAGCCAATGGCCGCCATTTCGCTACTCAAGCTGAGCTGATCGACGCGGTTGGCGCCGAGAATGCCAGCGACACCACTATCTTGATCAAGGGCTCGCGCAGTGCTGCGATGGAAAACGTCGTGGCGGCATTGTGCGGTGCCAGCGGGGAGAAACATTAATGCTGCTGCTGTTGGCCGAGTATCTGCAACAGTTCCACAAAGGCTTCGCGGTCTTCCAGTACCTGTCCCTGCGCGGGATTCTGGGTGTGCTGACCGCGTTGTCCCTGGCGCTGTGGCTGGGGCCGTGGATGATCCGTACCCTGCAAATCCGCCAGATCGGCCAGGCCGTGCGTAACGACGGCCCGCAATCGCACCTGTCCAAGTCCGGCACCCCGACCATGGGTGGGGCGCTGATCCTGTCCGCCATCGCCGTCAGCACGCTGCTGTGGGCCGACCTGACCAACCGCTATGTGTGGGTGGTGCTGATCGTTACCCTGGCATTCGGTGCCATCGGCTGGGTCGATGACTACCGCAAGGTGATCGAAAAGAACTCGCGTGGCCTGCCAAGCCGCTGGAAGTACTTCTGGCAGTCGGTGTTCGGCCTGGCTGCAGCCGTCTTCCTGTACAAGACCGCGCCGACCAGCGTCGAAACCACGCTGATCCTGCCGTTCATCAAGGATGTCACCATTCCGCTGGGCATCGGCTTCGTCGTGCTGACCTACTTCGTCATTGTCGGTTCGAGCAACGCGGTCAACCTCACTGACGGCCTCGACGGCCTGGCGATCATGCCGACGGTGATGGTCGGCGGCGCCCTGGGCATCTTCTGCTACCTGTCGGGCAACGTTAAGTTCGCCGAATACCTGCTGATCCCCTATGTGCCGGGCTCGGGCGAGCTGATCGTGTTCTGCGGCGCGCTGATCGGTGCCGGCCTGGGCTTCCTGTGGTTCAACACCTACCCGGCGCAGGTATTCATGGGTGACGTCGGCGCGCTGGCGCTGGGCGCCGCGCTGGGCACCATCGCCGTGATCGTTCGCCAGGAAATCGTGCTGTTCATCATGGGCGGCGTGTTCGTCATGGAAACCCTGTCGGTGGTGATCCAGGTTGCCTCCTTCAAGCTGACCGGCAAGCGCGTGTTCCGCATGGCGCCGATCCACCACCACTTTGAACTCAAGGGCTGGCCAGAGCCACGGGTGATCGTCCGCTTCTGGATCATCACCGTGATCCTGGTGCTGATCGGCCTTGCAACCCTGAAACTGAGGTAGATGAGCGTGTCCTTGATCGCTTCCGACCAATTCCGCATCGTTGTCGGCCTCGGCAAGAGCGGCATGTCCCTGGTTCGCTTCCTGGCGAGCCGGGGCACTGCCTTTGCGGTCGCCGACACCCGCGAGCAACCGCCGGAACTGGACACCCTGCGCCGTGATTACCCGCAGGTGGAAGTGCGCTGTGGTGAACTGGACGTGGACTTCCTGTGCCGCGCCAACGAGCTGTATGTCAGCCCCGGCCTGGCCCTTGCCACCCCGGCCCTGCAGCAGGCGGCCGCGCGTGGGGTGAAGTTGTCCGGTGACATCGAACTGTTCGCCCGCCACGCCAAGGCCCCGATCATTGCCATCAGCGGCTCCAACGCCAAGAGCACCGTCACCACCCTGGTGGGCGAAATGGCCGCCAAGGCGGGCAAGCGCGTGGCGGTGGGCGGCAACCTCGGTACCCCGGCGCTGGACCTGTTGGCCGATGATGTCGAGCTGTACGTGCTGGAACTGTCCAGCTTCCAGCTGGAAACCACCGATCAGCTCAACGCCGAAGTGGCCACCGTGCTGAACATCAGCGAAGACCATATGGACCGCTACAGCGGCCTGCCGGCTTACCACCTGGCCAAGCACCGGATCTTCCGTGGTGCCCGCCAGGTCGTGGTCAACCGCCAGGATGCCCTGTCCCGGCCGCTGCCGGTGGAAGGCCGCCCATGCTGGACCTTCGGTCTCAACCAACCGGATTTCAAGGCCTTCGGCCTGCGTGAAGTGGACGGCGAAAAATACCTGGCGTTCGAGTTCCAGGCGCTGATGCCGGCACGTGAGCTGAAGATTCGTGGCGCCCACAATCAGAGCAACGCCCTGGCGGCTCTGGCTCTGGGGCACGCTGCCGGCCTGCCGTTCGAACCGATGCTCGAGGCACTGCGCGAGTTCGGCGGCCTGGCCCACCGTTGCCAGTGGGTGCGCGAGCGCAACGGCGTGAACTGGTACGACGATTCCAAGGCCACCAACGTCGGTGCTGCCCTGGCCGCGATCGAAGGCCTGGGTTCCGACATCGAAGGCAAACTGGTGCTGATCGCCGGTGGCGACGGCAAGGGCGCCGACTTCGCCGCGTTGCGCGAGCCGGTCAAGCGCTTCTGCCGCGCCGTGGTGCTGCTTGGCCGTGATGCCGAGCGCCTGGCCGAAGCCCTGGGCGATGGCGTGCAACTGGTCCGCGTGAAGTCTCTCGACGAGGCTGTACAGCAATGCGCCGAACTGGCCCGGCCGGGTGATGCCGTGCTGCTGTCGCCGGCGTGTGCCAGCCTCGACATGTTCAAGAACTTCGAAGAGCGCGGGCGCCTGTTCGCCCAGGCAGCGGGAGGCCTTGCATGATCTTTGGCATCCTCAAGCCCTATCCGTCGCCGCTGATCAGCGGCCGTGGCATCGACCTGGACTTCGCGATGCTCGCCGGCTGCCTGGCTTTGCTGGGCCTGGGCCTGGTGATGATCACCTCGGCGTCCTCGGAAGTGGCTGCGGTGCAGTCTGGCAACCCGCTTTACCACATGTTCCGCCACTTGGTGTACGTGTTCCTCGGCCTGGTCGCCTGTGGCGCCACCATGCTGGTGCCGATCGCCACCTGGCAGCGCATGGGCTTCCTGATGCTGCTGGGGGCCTTCGGCCTGCTGGTGCTGGTGCTGGTGCCGGGCATCGGCCGCGAAGTGAACGGTTCCATGCGCTGGATCGGCTTCAGCTTCTTCAACGTGCAGCCTTCGGAAATTGCCAAGGTGTTCGTGGTCATCTACCTGGCCGGCTACCTGGTGCGCCGGCAGACCGAGGTACGCGAAACCTGGATGGGCTTCTTCAAGCCATTCATCGTGCTGCTGCCCATGGCTGCCCTGCTGCTGATGGAGCCGGACTTCGGTGCCACCGTGGTGATGATGGGCGCGGCGGCGGCCATGCTGTTCCTCGGCGGGGTGGGGCTGTTCCGCTTCAGCCTGATGGTGGTGTTGGCGGTCGTTGCGGTGTTCGTCCTGGTACA